>NZ_OBDX01000002.1:368926-483794 GCF_900215185.1 Pseudomonas sp. LAMO17WK12:I10
AGGTTGGCGGTGCTCGGGTCGCCGTCGGCGTCGGTGAGGGTGTAGGCGAAGGTCTCGGTACCGCTGCCATTGCCGTGCAGCGCCTTGAAGTCGGCGTCCGCAGTGTTGAGGGTGTAGGTGTAAGTGCCATCGGCCGCTAGGACCAGGGTGCCGTAGGTGCCCGTAAAGGTGCCAGGGGTAACTGGGCCTGTGGGTACGCGGTCAGCGCCCTGCACGTCGTTGGTCAACACATTGCCGCTGAGCACCAGCTGGCTTTCCGAGGCAATGCCATTGCTGTCATCGACTGCCGTTGGCAGGTCGTCCACCACATTCACATCCAGCGAACCGCTGGCGGTGCTGCCATCGACATCGGTCGCCACCACATTGAAGTGTTCGCTGAGGCTGTTGGCGCCATTGGCTGTCGGGTGGGCCTCATTGTCGGCCAGGGTGTAGCTGTAGCTGATCACCCCGGTGGCGGCGTTGTAGCCCGTGATGGTCAGGGTGTTGCCCAGGGCCGTGGTCACCGATTGCGGGAAGCCCGCGGCCACGCCGCCCGTCACCACGTTGATCCCGCCCACCGTCAGGGTCTGCAGGCCGTCCAGCGCGGTCACGGTGAAGGTGCCGCTCTGGGTCAACGCGCCCGCATCCGGGCTGCTGCCGTCCGCCAGGTTCTTCTCGTAGACCGTGACTTCGCCGCCTTCGGCATTGAGGCCCTGAATCACCACCGTGTCGTCATTGTTGTGCACCTGCAACACCAGGTTGGCGGTGCTGCTGTCGCCGTCGGCATCGGTCAGGGTGTAGGTAAAGGTCTCGGTGCCGCTTCCGCCGCCCTGGAGGGCGAGGAACGCCGAATCACCAGGGTGCAGGGTGTAGGTATAGGTACCGTCGGCCGCCAGCACCAGAGTGCCGTAGGTACCATTGAAGGTACCGGCGATGATCGGTCCGCTGGGCACCCGGTCGGCGCCTTGCACATCGTTGGTCAGGACATTGCCGCTCAGGGTCAGTTGGCTTTCCGAAGCGACGCCATTGCTGTCGTTGAACGCCTGGGGCACATCGTCGGTGATATTGATATCCAGCGAGTTGCTCGCCGAATCGCCATTACTGTCGCTGGCGACCACGGTGAAATGTTCGCTCAGGTTATTGGCACCGTCGGCGGCGGAATGGATTTCGTTGCCGACCAGGGTGTAGCTGTAGCTGACCGTACCCGTGGCAGGATCGAAACCGGTGATGGTCAGGATGTTGCCGAGGGCAGTGGTGATCGACTGCGGAAAGCCGGCGGCCACCCCGCCACTGACCACGGCGATCCCGCCCACGCTGAGGCTGAGCAGTCCGTCGGGGGCGGAGACACTGAAGGTACCGTTCTGCACCAGCGCCGCAGGATTGCTCGCCGAGCCTTGGGGCAGATTGGCTTCGCTGAGGGTCAACTCGCCATTGGCGACCGACAGGCCGCCCAGGGTGACCGGGTTGTTCGGTGGGGGTGGCGGCGCGATACCGCCGTCGTCGCCAGGCGGTACCGCGGCAATCCGCTCAGGCACGAACTCAGGGATGCCGTTGAAGCCCGCGGTGGGGAAACCAATGATCGGCTCGACCCGACCCGCGACTTCTTCAAGCAGTACAAAGGTATGCCCGCCACCCAGGGCGCCGGGGGTGCCACCCGTAGCACCGGGGCCGGCCGCGGTGGCTTCGCCGGTCTGCGTCGGGTCGGCGCCGGCAGCGATGGCTTTCTGCAGTTGCTCGACATCGGTCAGTTGCGCCTCGCTGGGAGTCACGACTTCAGGAGCCTGCACATGGGGCGCCTGGTTCGCCAGCAGTTGCGGGGTCAATTGCAGGCTGCTGTCGCGCCCAAGGGTCAGTTCCTGGCCGTTCTGCAGATGCACGGCTACCGCGCCCTGCGCACCGGTCACCAGTTGATCCCCCGCAAACAGACGATCGCCCTCTACCAGAACGCGCCGGCTGCCATCCGCCGCGACCGCTACCACTTGCCCGATTACCTTACTGACGACACCGATTAACCTAGCCATGAGCACTTCCTCCGCTGCCGACCGCTATCGGCATCTGGTTGCACGGAAAAGTGCTATGGCGTTATCGGGTCACCGACGGGAAACGCCAGCCTGAAGGTCCGCTGACTTTTGCTCAGTCGAACCTGCGCACCGGCCTTCCCTCTCGCTCGTCCCTCGCTGGCCTGCTGTTTCTGCCGAAGGTAAAACCGAATGCAATCAAACGCATCCAGGCTTCGGACAGCCCTCCCGCGAAAGTCGCGACACAGATTCAAACACTGCGAGTGACAAAAAAATGTCGCACTGAAATCCGTATCGCACCCTCCCCACCGCTCCTCTTCCGCCCTATGTCGCAAATTTTGTTGAACCTTTTCAAGTCCCTGAAAAGCTCCCTAGAGCCTATAAATACGGGGCTTGCGAACTGAACAATGTGCTGGATTTCACAGAGTGCATAAGTTTTTTTCAGCATAAGGCTTATGAGAAATTCTTCTTAGCTTGCGCTCAGGATGTTCTTAGCTCTGTTGTTACAAGCCTGAAACGGTTTGACCTACAAATTTCGTCATTTTTTTGGCGACTGCAAAGCACCATACATGGACCAGGGAGATGTACCTCATGCGCGTTTTTACCCCCCTCAGTAGCGCGATTTTATTAGCCATGGCCTGCATTCATCAGGCCCAAGCCATGTCTCTGACGGAGGCGATTCAAAGCACGCTGGACAACCACCCGGAACTGCGCGCGAGCCAGAACAACCGTCTGTCGGCGGATGAGGACGTCAAGGTCGCCAAAGGGGGCTTCTATCCATCGTTGGACCTGAATGCTGCCTATGGCCGTGGCTACAGCGACAACACCACCACGCGCTCGTTGGGCAACCATCACACCGAGACCCTGACCTATACCCAGTCGGAGTTGCGCCTGCGGCAAATGCTCTTCGACGGCTTCAATACCGCCAATGAAGTCGGGCGTACCCAGTCGGTCTCCAACTCGCGGGCCTACTACACCCGTGGCACCGCCGAGAGCCTGGCGCTGCGCACCATCGAGGTGTACCTGGACGTGCTCAAGCGCCGCGAACTGGTGACCCTGGCCAAGAACAACCTGCAGGCGCACCTGCGGGTCAACGACCAGATCGGCCTGCGCAGCGAACGCGGCGTCGGCAGCACCGCCGACCTCGATCAGTCCAAGGCCCGTCGCGCCCTGGCGGAAAACAACTACGACACGGCGCAGGTCGACCTGGCCGACGCCGAGGCCAACTTCTTCAGCGCCGTGGGCCGTATGCCCGACGAACTGGAAAGCCTGCCTTCGGTGCGTGGCGAGATCCCCGCCAGCCTGCCGGATGCCCGGCAGAGCATGCTGGAGAACAACCCCTACCTGAAATCGGCCCAGGCCGACGTGCAAGCGGCCGAGAGCCAGTATGAGGTCGCCAAGTCGCCGTTCTACCCACGCTTCGATGCCGAGGCCGCGGTGGGCGCCAACGACAACGTGCAGGGCGACAAGGGCCACGACAATGAATGGCGGGTGGGCGTGGTGATGAACTACAACCTGTTCCGCGGCGGCAGCGACAAGGCCCGCCTGCAATCGGACGCGCACAAGATCAACCAGGCCATGGACATCCGCAACAACGCGCTGCGCATGCTCAACGAGAACATCACCCTGGCCTGGAACGCCATGCTCAACGCCAAGAAGCAGACCCCCACCGCTCGCGAATACGCTGAAACCACCACCCGCGTACGGGCCGCTTACCAGGACCAGTTCGGTCTCGGCCAGCGCACCCTGCTCGACCTGCTGGACAGCGAAAACGAGCTGTACAACGCCAACCGCCGCTACACCGAGGTGCGCTACACCGAGGAGTTCTCGATGTATCGCGTGCTGGCGAACATGGGCGAGTTGTTGAACAAGGAAAAAGTCGTGGTGCCAGCCGAAGCGATCGCCCAGACCGAAGTGAAGAGCGACGCCCGTCTGCCTGAGATGCGTTAAGTCCTCGGAGGACTTCAATGTGACCAGCATGGAACCCGGGAGCTCAGGCGTCGATCCGCGCCTGAGCTTTGATGACCCGTTGTTGGACGGATTGTTGATCCTCTGCAAACTGCACGACTGCACCGTCAGCCGGGCCAGCCTCAGCGCGGGGCTGCCCCTGGCCCAGCAACGCCTGAGCCTGGACCTGCTGCCCCGCGCCGCGGCCCGCGCCAGCCTGCAGGCCCGGCTGCTGCGTCGTGAGCTGTCGGCGATTTCCAAGCTCAACCTGCCGGTGCTGCTGATCCTCAAGCATGGCCGCTGCGCGGTCCTGCGCCGCTGGGGCGATGACGGCCAGGCGCTGATCCTGCCCAGCGAAGCCGAAGGCGGCGAGCAGTGGGTCAGCCAGGCGGAGCTGAACGATGACTACAGTGGCCAGGCGCTGTTCGCCCGGCCACGCCACGAACTGGAAGAACTGCGCAATTCCCTGGTGCCGCGGGTCGAAGCCTGGTTCCGCGACACCCTGAAACTCTCGCGCTGGCTGTACAGCGACGCGATCCTCGCCAGCCTGCTGATCAACCTGTTGGGGTTGATGGTGCCGCTGTTCGTCATGCAGACCTACGACCGCGTGGTGCCCAACCAGGCCACCTCGACCCTCTGGGTGCTGGCCATCGGCCTGTTGATCGGCACCGGCTTCGAGCTGGTGCTGCGGGTGGTGCGCGCCCATCTGCTGGACAGCGCCGGCAAGCGCACCGACGTGATCCTCTCCGCCACCCTGTTCGAGCGCATCACCGGCATGGCGATGAAAGCCAAGCCGGCGACCATCGGCGGCTTCGCCCAGAGCATCCATGACTTCCAGGGCCTGCGCGAGTTTCTCACCGCCGTGACCCTGACCAGCCTGATCGACCTGCCCTTCGCCGTGCTGATGCTGCTGGTGATCGGCCTGCTCGGCGGCTGGCTGGTGGTGATCCCGCTACTGGCGTTTCCCCTGACCATCGTCTTCGCCATGCTGATCCAGGCCCGCCTGCGCGACACCGTGCAAAAGAGCCTGAGCCTGGGCGCCGAACGCCAGGCGCTGCTGATCGAGACCCTCGGCGGCCTGGAAACCCTCAAGGCCTGCAGTGCCGAAAGCGAACGCCAGCACAAATGGGAAAGCACCCACGGCGCCCTCACCCGCCTCGACAGCCACGCGCGCAATCTCTCGGCCCTGGCCACCAACGGCACCCTGTTCATCCAGCAGTTCTGCGGCATGGCGACCATAGTCGCCGGGGTCTACAGCATCATCGCCGGCAACCTCAGCGTCGGCGCGCTGGTCGCCACCTACATGCTCGGCAGCCGGGTCCTGGCGCCGCTGGGGCAGATCGCCGGGCTGATCACCCGTTACCAGCAGGCGCAACTGACCATGCGCAGCACCGACGCCCTGATGGCCCTGCCCCAGGAACGCGATGCCCGCCAGCGCCCGCTGGAGCGCACGCAACTGCAAGGCGCGCTGGCGCTCAATCAGGTGACCTTCCGTTATCAGGGGCAAAATGCCGCGGCCCTGAGCAATATCAGCTTCAGCATGCAGCCCGGCGAACGCATCGGCATCATCGGCCGCAGCGGCTCCGGCAAGAGCACCCTGGGGCGCCTGGTCATGGGGTTCTATGCCCCCGAGGAAGGCCAGTTGCTATTGGACGGCCTGGACCTGCGCCAACTGGACGTGGCCGACCTCCGCCAGCAGATCGGCTATGTCGCCCACGACCTGCCGCTGCTGGCCGGCAGCCTGCGCGACAACCTGACCCTCGGCGCTCGCTACATCAGCGATGCGCGCATGCTCGAGGTCGCCGAGCTGACCGGCGTCACCGAACTGGCCCGCCAGCATCCCCAGGGCTTCGACCGGCCGGTGGGCGAGCGTGGCCAGCTGCTGTCCGGCGGCCAGCGCCAGGCCGTGCTGCTGGCCCGGGCGCTGCTGCTGGACCCGCCGATCCTGCTCCTGGACGAACCCACCAGCGCCATGGACAACAGCAGCGAAGACGCCCTGCGCCAGCGCCTGCACGCCTGGGTACAGGGCAAGACCCTGCTGCTGGTGACCCACCGCACCTCGATGCTCAGCCTGGTGGAGCGGCTGGTGGTCCTGGACAACGGGCGGATCGTCGCCGACGGGCCGAAAGAAGCGGTCATCGATGCACTGCGCAAGGGCCGTGTCGGCTCTGCGGCGGTCTAGGAGTCGCCCCATGCCTGCCTCATCGCAATCACGCGGCTACTTCGCCAGCCTGCGCAAAAGCGCGGAAAGCGAGTTCATGCCCGAAACCGCCGGCGCCTCGCTGCAGGATTCGCCCCGCGGCTCGCGCATCGTCGTCTGGCTGACCACCGGGCTGCTCATCAGCGCCCTGCTCTGGGCCAAGTTCGCGGTGCTTCAGGAAGTCACCACCGGCGAAGGCAAGGCCATCCCGTCGAGCAAGGTGCAGGTGGTGCAGAACCTGGAAGGCGGCATCGTCACCGAGATCTTCGTGCGCGAAGGGCAGATGGTGAACAAGGGCGACACCCTGCTGCGCCTGGACGACACGCGTTTCCTGTCGAACAAGGGCGAAAGCGAGGCCGACCGCTATGCCTTGATGGCCCAGGTCGAACGCCTGTCGGCCGAAGCCGAGGGCCGGCCGTTCAAGCCGTCCGACGAGGTGGTGGCCAAGGCGCCCCAGGTGGCGGAGGACGAACGCTCGCTGTACGAACAGCGCCAGCGCCGCCTGGCCAGCGAACAGCGGACCCTGAGCGAACAGCTGCGGCAAAAGACCCAGGAACTGGCGGAATTCCGTTCGAAACAGGGGCAATTCAGTTCCAGCCTGGCCCTGCTCAACCAGGAGATGAACATGTCGGCGCCGCTAGTGAGTACCGGCGCGGTGTCACCGGTGGAGATCCTGCGTCTCAAACGCAGCGCGGTGGAAATCCGCGGCTCGCTGAATGCCACGACCCTGGCCATTCCCCGGGCGGAATCGGCGATCAACGAAATCAGGAGCAAGATCGACGAGTCCGAACAGGGCTTCCGTTCCGACGCCGCCAAGGAACTCAACGAGAAACGCACCGACCTGTCGAAAATCACTGCCTCGAGCATCGCCATCGACGACCGGGTGACCCGCACCACCGTGACTTCGCCGGTGCACGGGGTGATCAAGCAGCTCAAGGTCAACACCATCGGCGGCGTGGTCCAGCCGGGCAGCGACATGCTGGAAATCGTGCCGCTGGAAGACAACCTGCTGATCGAGGCCAAGGTGCGGCCACAGGACGTGGCCTTCCTCCATCCCGGGCAGAAAGCCATGGTCAAGTTCAGCGCCTACGACTACACCATCTACGGCGGCCTGAGCGCCAAGCTGGAACTGATCGGCGCCGACACCATCGCCGACGACAAGGGCAACAGTTTCTATCTGATCCAGGTGCGCACCGACAAGAACCACCTGGGCGGCGACCTCAAGCCGCTGCTGATCATCCCCGGCATGGTCGCCACGGTAGACATCATCACCGGCGAGAAAAGCGTGCTCGACTACCTGCTCAAGCCGGTGCTCAAGGCGCGCACCGAGGCGATGCGCGAGCGCTGATACACCCGACCTGTAGCCGCTGCCGCAGGCTGCGCCGGGGCGCGCAGCGGCCCCTGGGCCTGACGCCGCATACCTCCTGAAAAACCACGCCGCCTGGATCGGTGCCCGCTTCGCGGTCGATCGCAGCCTGCGGCAGCGGCTACAGGTCTTTTGTCTGTTGGTGGTTACGTTGGTAGGTGTCTTCGCCCATTGCCGCGATCTGTCCGTCGATCAAGGCTTCGAAGGGCTTCAGCAATGGCGCGAACGTGGCGGGTGCCTCCAGGACCTGCAGGGCCTGGACGATGGCCTCGATGGTCGACAGGGCCCCCGGCCCGGGCGCCTTGCGCAGCCGGTAACGGGACACCGCGCCTGCGGCCAGGGTCACTCGCGGCAACGCGGCCAGCGGCGGATTGAGGTGCAGCAACTTGCGCGCCTTGCGCCAGGTACCATCGGGCACCACCAGCAGCAAGGGCTGCTCGTCCGGCACGCTGGAATAAGCCTGCAACGGCTGCGCGTCCTCCGCCGGGAACAGCAGGCGCGCCTGATAGCCGGGACAGTTCAACCACTTCGGCAGATCGGCAAACACCTCACCAACGATCAACTCGGCATTGTTCAACCCCAACGCCGCCAGCCGCGCGGTGTTCAGCGCGTGGTTCACTTCACTGGGATGCTGCAACAGGAGGATCCGGGTGCGGCTGTCCAGCCGTGGAATCAGCGGGCACAGGCAATGGGTTTTCGGGCGCAGGCAACGCGGGCATTGAATTCTCGACATGGGCGCCTCCTCAGGCCTGATTGAGCTGCGCCTTGAGCAGGTCGCGGAACGTCTGGATCAACGGTTCGCGGCTGCGCCCACGGCGCACGATCATCGAAAACGGCGCCTGATAGCCGAAGGTCGCCGGTAGCAGCACGCGCAAATCGCCCTTGTCGGCCCAGGCCTGGGCGTAATGCTCCGGCAGGTAGCCGATGTAGGCGCCGGACAGCACCAGGATCAGCTGCGCCTCCATGCTCTCCACCGTCGCCGCGCTGTGCTTGAAGCCATGGCGCGCCAGTTCGGCCTGGCTCCAGTAGCCACGGCCGACCATGCGCTGCTGGGTGATCACCTGCTCGGGGATGCGCCGCTCGTTGAACAGTGGGTGCCGGCTGCTGCAATACAGCCAGTGCTGCTCGCGGTACAGCGGCATGTACACCAGCCCGCTCATGCGCGTGGAGAACGCACCGATGGCCAGGTCCAGGCGGTTGTCCTGCACGCCGAGCTGCAATTCGTAGGGGCTGAGTACCGACAGGTGCAAATGCACCGCCGGGTGTTCCTGGCTGTAGGCGCCGATGGCTTCGGCGAACGGCAGGGCCTTGTCGCTCACCGTCGAGTCGATCACCCCCAGGTTGAGGGTGCCGCGAAGTTCGCCCTTGAGCGCCGCGGCGTACTGCTCGAAACCCTCCAGCTCGCCCAGCAGGCGCAGGGTTTCCTGATGGAACAGCTCGCCCTTGCTGGTCAGGCTGAAACCGCCGCGGCCACGGTGGCACAGGACCAGCCCCAGGGCCGACTCGAGCTGGCTCATGTAGGTGCTGATGGCCGACGTGGAGAGGTTCAGTTCGTGCTGGGCATTGGCGAACCCCTGATGCCGCACCACACTGACGAAGATGCGCAATAGTTTCAGATCAGGTAAAGCGTTGGCCATGGGAGCTCCACAAGGAAAATCGACAACGGGGATCGGGTGTCAGGGTCATCCAGACCTCATTGGCGTTCCTTCATGAACAGCGTCGCGGCGCCGATTATGACCGCTGTGCGGCCAATCGCGGGCAAGCCTCGCTCCTGCAGAAGCACGAGCGAGGCGTGGGCGCCACCTGCTCGGCGTGAACAACGCCGCGCTCGCAGAGGCCAAAGTCTATCCTTTACGCCCAGCATTAGTTTAGAAAAATCTGAACTAAGTATTTGCCCGTAGCGATTCTTCCCGCCCACTGCATTTCGCAGAATCGGCCCCACGCGGTTTCGCCGGCAGTCATCGCCGCGCCACAAACCCCATAAATAAAACAACGATGAGGCCAATCCCGTGGACAAGATTCTCCACCAACCACTGGGCGGCAACGAAATGCCGCGCTTCGGCGGCATCGCCACCATGATGCGTCTTCCCCATGTGCCTACCCCGGCCGGCCTGGATGCCGCCTTCGTCGGCGTACCGCTGGACATCGGCACCTCGCTGCGCGCCGGCACCCGCTTCGGGCCCCGTGAGATCCGCGCCGAATCGGTGATGATCCGTCCGTACAACATGGCCACCGGCGCCGCGCCCTTCGACTCGCTGAACGTGGCCGACATCGGCGACGTGGCCATCAACACCTTCAACCTGCTGGACGCCGTGCGCATCATCGAAGAAGCCTACGACGGCATCCTCGAGCACAACGTGATCCCCCTGACCCTGGGCGGCGACCACACCATCACCCTGCCGATCCTGCGCGCCATCCACAAGAAACACGGCAAGGTCGGCCTGGTGCACATCGACGCCCACGCCGATGTCAACGATCACATGTTCGGCGAGAAGATCGCCCACGGCACCACCTTCCGCCGCGCCGTCGAAGAAGGCCTGCTGGACTGCGACCGCGTGGTGCAGATCGGCCTGCGCGCCCAGGGCTACACCGCCGAAGACTTCAACTGGAGCCGCAAGCAGGGCTTTCGCGTGGTACAGGCCGAAGAGTGCTGGCACAAGTCGCTGGACCCACTGATGGCCGAAGTACGGGCGAAAGTCGGCGACGGCCCGGTGTACCTGAGCTTCGACATCGACGGCATCGACCCGGCCTGGGCGCCAGGCACCGGCACCCCGGAAATCGGCGGCCTGACCACCATCCAGGCGATCGAGATCGTCCGTGGCTGCCAGGGCCTCGACCTGGTCGGCTGCGATCTGGTAGAAGTCTCGCCACCGTACGACACCACCGGCAACACCTCGCTGCTGGGCGCCAACCTGCTGTACGAAATGCTCTGCGTGCTGCCGGGCGTGGCGCGTCGCTGAGGCCCGGCCATGAGCGAGCGCGAGCAGGTCCTCAAAGCCGCCGCCGAACTGGTGGCGGCCTTTGCCCGTAACGATCGCGAAGCCTACTTCGGTGCGTTCAGCACCGACGCCAGCTTCGTCTTCCACACCCTCGCCCAGCCCCTGCTGTCCCGCGACGCCTACCAGGCGCTGTGGGACAGCTGGCGCCGCGAGGACGGCTTCGAGGTGCTGTCCTGCACTTCGAGCAACGCGTTTGTCAGCCTGCAGGGGGACACCGCGGTATTTATTCATGACGTCGCCACCGAGCTGCGCATGCAAGGGGAGCAACACTTCAGCCAGGAGCGCGAGACCATTGTTTTTTGCAAACAAGGGTCCGGCACACAACAACAAGGCCTATGGCTGGCCTGCCACGAACATTTGTCCGCAATGCCGGAAGGGCTGCCACCCCCTTAGGTTCTGTACGGAAAGTCGCCGAGCGGCGATCAGGCAAGGCAAAAACAGGCGAGGAAGCGGAGTGTAGGGGCCTACATGAGCATTCCGAGCCTGTTTTTAACGCAGCATGATCGACGCGCAGGCAGTTTACGTACAGAAGCTAGCCAGACAGGTGACGCTCACACACGACGAGCGCGCCTTTGTGATCGGAGCAGATCATGAATAACAACAACAAAGAAAAAAGCCTTAGCAGCATCGAAACAAACGGGGTCGAACAGATCCCCGACCATGAACGCGACGCCCGGCCCAGCGACCTGTTTCGCCTGATCTTCGGCGGCGCCAATACCTTTGCCACCGCCGTGCTCGGCAGTTTCCCAGTGCTGTTCGGCCTGTCCTTCCAGGCGGGTGTCTGGGCGATCGTGCTGGGCGTGATCCTGGGGGCATTGATCCTCGCGCCGATGGGCCTGTTCGGGCCGATCAACGGCACCAACAACGCCGTCTCTTCCGGTGCGCATTTCGGCGTGCACGGGCGGATCGTCGGTTCGTTCCTGTCGTTGCTGACCGCCATCGCCTTCTTCTCCCTCTCCGTATGGAGTTCGGGGGACGCCCTGGTGGGCGGCGCCAAGCGCCTGGTCGACCTGCCGGAAACCGACCTGACCCTGGGCCTGGCCTACGGCCTGTTCGCGATCCTGGTACTGACGGTGTGCATCTACGGCTTCCGTTTCATGCTGTGGGTCAACCGCATTGCCGTCTGGGCGGCGAGCCTGCTGTTCCTGCTGGGGATCTTCGCCTTCGCGCCGGCCTTCGACAGCCAGTTCGCCGGGACCGTGGCCCTCGGCCAGGCGGGTTTCTGGGCGGCCTTCATCGGTGCCGCGCTGGTGGCCATGAGCAACCCGATTTCCTTCGGTGCGTTCCTCGGCGACTGGTCGCGCTACATCCCCCGCGAAACGCCGAAAGGCCGGATCATGCTGGCGGTGATCGCCGCGCAGATCGCCACCCTGATTCCCTTCCTGTTCGGCCTGGCCACCGCCACCATCGTGGCGATCAAGGCGCCCGACTACATCGCCGCCAACAACTACGTCGGCGGCCTGCTGGCGGTTTCGCCGAGCTGGTTCTTCCTGCCGGTGTGCCTGATCGCGGTGATCGGCGGCATGTCCACCGGCACCACCTCGCTGTATGGCACCGGCCTGGACATGTCCAGCGTGTTCCCGCGGGTGCTGTCGCGGGTCAAGGCGACCTTGTTGATCGGCGTGCTGTCGATCGCCTTCATCTTCATCGGGCGCTTCGCCGCCAACCTGGTGCAGAGCGTGTCGACCTTCGCCGTGCTGATCATCACCTGCACCACCCCGTGGATGGTGATCATGCTGATCGGCCTGCTGGTGCGTCGCGGCTTCTACTGCCCGGACGACCTGCAAGTCTTCACCCGTGGCGAGCAAGGTGGCCGCTACTGGTTCCAGCACGGCTGGAACTGGCGTGGCCTGGGGGCCTGGATCCCCAGCGCGCTGGTCGGCCTGTGCTTCGTCAACCTGCCCGGGCAGTTCGTCGGTCCACTGGGCAACCTGGCCGACGGCATCGATATCAGCCTGCCGGTGACCCTGGGCCTGGCCTCGCTGGTGTACCTGGCCCTGCTCAACCTGTTCCCGGAACCGGCCGCGGTCTACGGCCCCAACGATCCACGCAGCAAGAGCACGGATTCGCTCGGTAAACCGGTCATGCGCGAAACCGCCTGACCCATGCATGACCTGTAGCGGCAGGCTCGCCCGCGATCACGCCCCACACGACGGGCCCAGACCCCGTCGCCTTGATCGCGGCAAGCCTCGCGCCTACGGGACGCCACTATAAGAAAGACAATCGGAGACACGCCATCATGGCTTTAGATCTATTCGTCGTACTCATCTACGCCGCCGGCATGCTGGTGCTCGGCTACTACGGCATGCGCAAGGCCAAGACCCACGAGGACTACCTGGTAGCCGGCCGCAACCTGGGCCCGACCCTGTACATGGGCACCATGGCCGCCACCGTGCTGGGCGGTGCCTCCACCGTCGGCACCGTGCGCCTGGGCTATGTCCACGGCATCTCCGGCTTCTGGCTGTGCGCGGCGCTGGGCCTGGGCATCATCGCCCTCAACCTGCTGCTGGCCAAGCCGCTGCTCAAGCTGCGGATCTTCACCGTTACCCAGGTCCTGGAAAAACGCTACAACCCGATGGCCCGCCAGGCCAGCGCGGTGATCATGCTGGCCTATGCGCTGATGATCGGCGTGACCTCGATCCTCGCCATCGGCACCGTGCTGCAAGTGCTGTTCGGCCTGCCGTTCTGGATTTCGGTGCTGCTGGGCGGCGGCGTGGTGGTGATCTATTCGGCGATCGGCGGCATGTGGTCGTTGACCCTGACCGACATCGTCCAGTTCGTGATCAAGACCGTCGGCCTGATGTTCATTCTGCTGCCGATCTGCCTGTACCGCGTCGGCGGCTGGGATGAACTGGTGGCCAAGCTGCCGGCGTCCAGCTTCAGCTTCACCACCATCGGCTGGGACACCATCGTCACCTACTTCATGATCTACTTCTTCGGCATCCTGATCGGCCAGGACATCTGGCAACGGGTGTTCACCGCCAAGACCGAAAAAGTCGCGCAATACGCAGGCACCGTCGCCGGTTTCTACTGCATCCTCTACGGTCTGGCCTGCGCCCTGATCGGCATGGCCGCGCATGTCTTGCTGCCGGACCTGGACAACGTCAACAACGCCTTCGCCGCCATCGTCAAAGCCTCCCTGCCGGACGGCATCCGTGGCCTGGTGATCGCCGCGGCCCTGGCCGCCATGATGTCCACCGCCAGCGCCGGCCTGCTGGCCGCTTCCACTACCCTGACCGAAGACCTGTTGCCCAAGCTGCGTGGCGGCAAGCAGTCGAGCCTGGGGATCAACCGCCTGTTCACCCTGCTGACCGGCATCGTGGTCCTGGGCATCGCCCTGGTGGTCAACGACGTGATCAGCGCCCTGACCCTGGCCTATAACCTGCTGGTGGGCGGCATGCTGATCCCGCTGATCGGGGCGATCTTCTGGAAACGCGCGACCACCGCCGGCGCCATCGCCAGCATGGGCCTGGGTTTCCTCACCGCGCTGGCGTTCATGTTCAAGGACGGCCTGGATGCCAACACCCCGATCTACTACAGCCTGGCTGTCGGCCTGATCAGCTTCGTGGTGGCGAGCCTGTTGTCTCGTCGCCCGGCAACCCTGGCCAACGCGATCTAACCTCAGGTCAGACGCCGTACATTTTTCTTCGGCGGGTGCAGCGTCGGTGGCTGCACCCGTTTTTTTTCGCCTGGAGGAAAGCCGATGAAGATTGTCAGCCGCGACCGCTGGTTCGAAGTCAGAAGCCTGAGCGACGGGATTCGGCTGATCCACGAGCCCTATATCCGGCCGTTCTATCGCTGCAACCTGTGGCATATCCAGGGTCGCGACAGGGACCTGCTGCTGGACAGCGGCTCCGGCCTGGTCAGCTTGCGCGAACAGCTGCCCTGGCTCACCGAACGGCCCTTGCTGGCGGTGGCCAGCCATTGCCATTTCGACCATATCGCCGGGCATCACGAATTCCCCGAACGCCTGGTGCACCCGGCCGAAGCGCAGATCCTCGCCGCGCCCGACGGGGCCAATACCTTGTCGGCTGCCTTCGTTGGCGATGCGATGTTCGAAGCCCACCCGGATTGCCCGCTGTGCTACGCCGAATATCGGGTCAAGGCCGCCCCGGCGACGCGCCTGATCGAGGAAGGCGATGTGCTCGAGCTGGGCAACCGTAGCCTCCAGGTGCTGCATACGCCCGGCCACTCCCCCGGGGGTATCAGCCTCTGGGAAGCGGCTAGCGGCACCCTGTTCAGCGGCGACATCATCTACGACGGCCCGTTGGTCGAAGACGCCTATCACTCCAACCTGGAGGACTACGCCACCAGCCTGGAACGCCTGTACGAGCTGCCGGTGCGTACCGTGCACGGCGGCCATTTCGGCAGTTTTTCGGGAACGCAGCTGCGCACGATGATCGAGGATTGGATCCGCCGGCACCCCTGAAGCTGTGCTGTACTGCACACAATCGCGCCCGTTTCAAAGACCATGCGCAGGCCCCTGGCGAAAAGAGCCAAGATGAAAAGAGCCGAAGTCCGACAAGCCGTGCATGACTTCATCAGCCGCCTGCTCGATGGCAACGACGGATTTGCCGACGATGTGAGCCTGCAGGAGCTGGGGTTGGACAAGCAGGATATCGAGGACCTGATCTTCCACCTGGAAGATCAGTTTGGGCTGACCGCCTTCACCCACGAAGAAGACCAGATGCTCAAGGCGGCGAACAGCGCCAATGACTTGAGCCGGTTTCTGCTGAAGATTTCACGGCACTGAAGATTCCATGGCGCCAAGCACCATGGGCGGGTTGCGAGTGGACGGATTTGGATCAGAAGGCGGCAACCGTTCGCGAGTAAACCTGCCCTCGCGCGGCTGAAACGTGACGGGAGCAGGCTGGATGCCTGCCCCATTCCCGAGCCGATGGTTAGCGGCGGCGCTGTTGCCGACGCCGTTGTTCGTCGTCTGTGCGGATTGGCACCGGCTGCAATGGCGGCTCGATCAGCCCCAGTGCGACCCCGAGGTCGTGAAGCCAGTTTTGCAGTTTCTCTTTCATAATGCCCCCCTTAAGGGTCGTGCGTGGCGGCTGGGTTCTGAAGCCGCGTAGCTCTGATAATAGCGCTAACTTTCGCCCAGTGCTCCCCCCGGATAGCAATGATCTGTTACCGGATTAATCCGAATCAGCCAGCCCGTTTCAGGCCCTCGTCCGCAGCGCTGACCGTTGATCGGCCTGCCGCTAGCGGGTGTCTTGCCGTCGAGGCGAAATCCGCTTGCCCGGGATACCACGCCACCGCCTGAACCTGGGGTTACAACAGGTTGCGAATCCGCCTGCGCAGCCACTGTTCGGCGCTGACGAAGGTGATGCCCAGCAACACCAGCACCGCGCCGATGACGAAATTGAGGCTCAGGGGTTCGCCCAGTAACAGGACCCCGAAGGTGACACCGAACAGCGGCGTCATGAAGGAAAACACTGCCAGATTGGCGGCCAGGTAACGGCGCAGCAACCAGAACCAGGTCAGGTAGCTGAAAAAGGACACCACCAGCCCCTGGAACAGCACGCTGGCCACCGCCACCGGGGTCAGGCTGATATGAGTGGCCTGGCCGCTCAGCGCGGCGATCAGCAGCAGGCCGACAAAACCGACGATCAGCTGATAGAACAGGGTCAGGGTCGCTGGCGCCTCGGACAAGCGCGACGCGCGCACCACCACCGTGGTCGCGCCCCAGGCCAGGCCGGCCAGCACGCCCAGGGCGTCGCCAAGCAGCATGCGCGTGTCCAGGTTATCCAGCGAAATGCCGCCGGCGAAGGCCACGCCAATACCGATGAACGCCAGCAGAATCCCCAGCCACTGCAAGGGCCTGAGGCGCTCGCTGGGCAGCAGCCAGTTCACCCCCAGCGCAGTGAAGATCGGCGCGGTATAGAGAAACACCGACATGTGCGCCGCGCTGGTGAGCTTGAGCCCTTCGGCGATAAACAGGAACTCCAGGCCGAACAGGCTGCCGGCCAGCAAACCACCGCGCCAGGTACTGCCGATCTGCGACCAGCCGCCCTTCCAGCACATCAGCAAGGCCACCAGCAGCGCCGAAATGCCCGAACGCGCGGCCGCCTGCATCACCGGCGCGATATCCGCCGCGGCCCACTTGATCATCACCTGCTGCACGCCCCAGATCAGGCACAGCCCCAACATCACTTGCAGTGCAAAACCGTCGGCGCTGCGCCGCTCGATGCTCACCGCAGCCCCTCGGGCAGATTCATAGACATGGCAGTTACTCGACAGAAACGACAAAGCCCCGGAACCGGTCCGGGGCGAAGAATGGATGTGCTGTCGATTATCAACCAAACGGATAGAAAAACACGCCCGAAAAAGAGCTTCGAGAGAACGAAATACTCAGGTCAGTTCAATGCGATCGGCATGAATAACGATCTGGCCATTCTTGTACAAGGCACCGATGGCCTTCTTGAAGTTGCCCTTGCTGACGCCGAACAGGCCACTGATCACCGTCGGATCGCTCTTGTCGCTGACCGGCAAGGTGCCATTGTTTTCGCGCAACTTGGCGAGGATCTTCGCGTTCAGGCTGCTGGCCAGTTCTTCGCCCACCGGTTGCAGGCTGAGGCTGATCTTGCCGTCGGCGCGGATCTCTTTAATGAAGCCCTTTTCCTGTTTGCCCGGACGCAGGAACTTGAACACTTCGTTCTTGTGGATCAGGCCCCAGTGCTTGTTGTTGATGATCGCCTTGAAGCCCATGTCGGTGCTCTCGGCCACCAGCAGATCGACTTCCTGGCCGACCTTGTAGGTTACCGGAGCCTTGTCCAGGTAGCGGTCCAGACGGGCCGTGGCGGTGATACGACGGGTGTGTTTGTCGAGGTAGACGTGCACCACGCAATACTCGCCGGCGGTCAGCTGGCGCTTTTCCTCGGAGTACGGCAGCAGCAGGTCCTTGGGCAGGCCCCAGTCGAGGAACACACCGATACTGTTAACTTCCACGACTTTAAGGCTGGCGAATTCACCGACTTGAACTTTTGGTTTTTCGGTAGTTGCAATTAACTTGTCGGCGCTATCCAGATAAACGAAAACATTCAACCAGTCTTCATCTTCACTGGGAATGTCCTTGGGAATATAACGATTGGGCAGCAATATTTCGCCATCCGCCCCGCCGTCCAGATATAAACCGAAGTTAGTGTGTTTAACCACTTGCAAACTGTTGTAGCGCCCGACTAAAGCCATTTCCAATACCCTCATTGCGTGGGCGGCATTCTACCCGGTTTTCCGCTCCTGGTTGGCCCGCGTCGCCGGATAGCAGCGGATATTTTCCTGAATGCCTTGATTTTTATGGCTTTGCGCCAGCAACCGGTTCCGCCCGTCAGGCCAGCCGGCAGCGACTTTGGCCTCAGCGCCGCCGAGCAAGCCTTTCTTTTTGCCATTGTCTTTATTTAAAACAGCAGCTTATGGGGATATTCCCGAGATCAACTTAGGATTATTCGGGAGTTTTCCACTGTTATTCCAGGAGGATATTTACCAAGCAATTGTCAAGCATTTCATGTATGATGGCTGGCCAAATTAATTTTCTGAAGGTTAATGGCCGCCATGCGTGTAAAAGCATCCAACAGCAAAGCAAAGCCAGCTCCAGCCGTTGAAACCAGCGAATCGATCAACGATCAGATTGCTGCTTTCCTGAAATCCGGTGGCGAGATCCAGCAAATTGCCAAAGGCGTCAGCGGCCAGACTTTCGGCCCGTCCAAGCAGATCAGCCTGGGCAAGAAGTAATCCCCCCGCAATACCTCCTGGTCCCTATGCGCTTTGAGCCTCAAAGCGCTAGGACTAGAGTTCTGACTCCTCCCCTCCCGTAAAAATCGACGAACGGCCCTCATCCCCGAGGTTTCGCCGGTATCCTTTCACACGTCTAGATCGAGCATTCCAGTAGGTTCCGCGGTTCCTGCTCCTCGCGTTTCATGGAGTGAAGCATGCTCAAACCCTCTCATGTGCTGCTTGCCAGCCTTCTCGCCAGCCCCTTGGTCCAGGGGCAGATCTTCCAGCGCGAACTGGGGGACTTCGACCTCAAGCTCAGCAGCACCCCGAGCCGCAGCATGGCCCAGGGCCTGGTCAAACCCTCGGCCACCGGCTCGTTCCATGGTGGCCTGGACCTGACCCATGACAGCGGCTGGGACATCGGCCAGTGGTCGCCGAGCATGGGCCTGGGCGAGAGCGACCTGGAAGTGGACTCCTACCTGGGCTTCAAGCGCCCCGTCGATCAGACCCTGGGTTATGAGGTGGGGATGATCCAGTACAACTACCCGCAACTGGCCCCGCAGGACAGCCAGGAGTTCTATGGCGGCTTGACGCTGCTGGGCAGCCGCTTCGGCGCCGCGTTCAGCCAGGAACCGGACAAGCGCAACAGCACCCTGTTCGCCGACCTGGGCGGCAACCAGCCCTTCGGCATTGGCGTCAGCATCAAGTACACCACTCATCAGCTGGGCAACCCGGTTTCGGTGAGCAGCGGCTACGTCAGCAGCTTCAACGACTGGTCGATCAAGTTCTCCCGCCCTTGGATGGGCATCGACCTGAAACTGATCTACAGCGACTCCAACCTCAACGGCAGCGATTGTTCGGCCTATTCTGGACATAACGCGCAATGCGACGGTCTGCTCACCTTCAAGGCCGAGCATTCGTTCTATTGAGCGGCTGAACTGCCGGAAGCTTTCCGGGTTCAGATAAGAAACCCATGCTTACAAACCCAAGCCTTCGCAAGGACTTGCCATGTCGCGCCGGCTGCAACACCTCACCCTGCTACTGCTGCTGAGCCTGGTGCTGACCTCCTGCAATCGTGTCGGCCTGGCTTACCGCAACCTCGATGTAATCATTCCCTGGACGCTCAATGACTACCTGGAAATGAACCGCGAGCAGAAAATCTGGTTCAACCAGCGCCTCAAGGAACACCTGAGCTGGCACTGCAGCACGCAATTGCCTGGCTACCTGGACTACCTGGACCGTCTGCAGCAGATGGTCGCACGCAATCAGGTCAACGATGCCGAGCTGCAAGAGCTCACCCGCGGAGCCAAGCAGGCCATTGCCCAGACCGCCCGCGCGATCGCGCCTTCGGCCATCGAGTTGTTGCGAGGCCTGGATGATCAACAGGTCGCGGAAATGAAGGCGGCCTTCGCCAAGGACATGCGCCAACGTCGCAGCAAATACCTCAAGCCACCACTGGAGCAACAGATCAGGCTGCGTGCCGAACGCATGGACAAGCGCCTGAATACCTGGCTCGGCGCCCTCACTCCCGAGCAGACCCAGCGGGTGACGGACTGGTCAACGTCCCTCGGCGAACAGAACCAGCTCTGGCTCGCCAATCGGGCCAACTGGCAGGCGCAGTTCAGCGCCGCGCTGGAGCAACGCCAGAACAGCGACTTCGACAGACGCATCGAGCGCCTGCTGGTGGATCGCGAAAGCTTCTGGACACCGGCTTATCGCCAGGCCTACACCAACAGCGAACAGGCGATGCGCAGCCTGCTGGTGGACGTGATGGCCAACAGCACGCCAGCCCAGCGCGAGCATCTGCGCAACAAGCTGCAGAACGTGCGCGATGAGTTCGAAGCGTTGAAATGCATGAAGAAGGTACGCCAGGAGTAACACCTGGCGCGCGTCTTGCGCCAACGCGTTCGCTGCTGCAAGGCATATTCCCCGCAGCAGCGAACTTGCTCGCGATGTTCTTGATACCCCTCAGGCAATCTGCGCCTTGCTGGCCAGCTCATCGAAAACCGCCGGTTCCAGCGCATCGGCCTGTTCGTCCAGCACCTGGCGCGGGTGATCGTTGCCCGGAATGCAGCTGTCGATCATGCACAGCAGGCTGGAACCGCGCGGCGTCAGCCTGAAGTTCTCGCCATTGCCGCCTTCTTCCTCGGGACGCGGCTCGATGAAACCCCGGTCCAGCAACAGTTTTTCGTACTCGGCGGCGGTGCTTTTCAGCTCATCCAGATTGCCCGTGGATTCACCCTCGGCCGCCTTGGCCGCGGCATGCTGCTCGGCATAGGGTCGCGGCGTGAAGCTGTGGCCCGCGCCGTTCTGCACCTCATGCAACAATCGTTCGATCAGATCCCAGTTATAAGTCGCCATCCTGTTCTGCCTCCATTCATGAAAGAGAGATGCCTGTACCCAGGTTGTGACAAACGCCACCTATGGCCGTTCAGCAGCATCGAGCAGGCGGGCGACCGTTGGGCGGAACCGTCCGGCGGCTGTCGATTTGCCCGCGGGCGAAACGACTAGCCTGTGTAGGCACTGTCGCCGCGCACCTTTGCCGCAGGAGAAGACGTCATGCACCTCAACGATCATCCGGTCGTATCCCGGGAACAATGGATACAGGCCCGCAAGCAGCACCTGATTCACGAAAAGGCGTTCACCCGCCAACGCGACCAGCTCAGCGCCGAGCGGCGTGCCCTGCCCTGGGTGAAAATCGACAAGCCCTACCGCTTCCAGGGCCCCCACGGCGAACTGAGCCTGGCCGACCTGTTCGGCGATCGCAGCCAGCTGGTGGTCTACCACTTCATGTTCGCCGAAGGCTGGGACGAAGGTTGCCCGGGCTGCTCCTTCCTCTCCGATCACATCGACGGCGCCAACCAGCACCTGGCCCACCACGATATCGCGCTGGTGGCGGTGTCCCACGCGCCCTTCGCCGAGTTCCAGGCGTTCAAGCGGCGCATGGGCTGGAAGTTCGATTGGGTTTCGTCCGCAGGCTGTGATTTTAACTACGACTTCGGGGTCTGCGCCCGGGCCGACGAGGTCGCCGCCGGCACCGCCACCTACAACTACGAAAAAACCGACGGCGCCGAGGAAGAGCTGCCTGGCCTCAGCGTGTTCTATCGCAATGAAGCCGGTGAGATCTTCCACACCTACTCCACCTACGCCCGTGGCCTGGACCTGCTGGTGGGGGCCTACAACTACCTGGACCTGACGCCCAAGGGGCGCAACGAAGAACAGATCATGGACTGGGTCAGGCACCATGATCGTTATGACGACAAACCGGCCGCCAGTTGCTGCCATGGCGGGTCCTGAGCGCCGGACCGCGATCGCGGGCCTGCAGGAGCCGGCTCGCGATCATGTTCGTCCGGCCGGCGGAAAAAACCGCCCGGCACAAACCCGTGGCCTGCCCCCGGCTAAACTTGGCTCCATGAGCCCCGCCTACCACAGCCTCCACGAATACACCCAACGCATGAACCGGGTGCTGGAGCATATCGACCAACACCTGGACCAGCCGCTGGAGCTGGCGGAACTCGCGCAGGTCGCACATTTTTCGCCCTTTCACTTTCATCGCCTGTTCACCGCCTGGGTCGGCGAAACCCTGGGCGATTACCTGCGCCGACGCCGCCTGGCCTGTGCCGCCTATCAGTTAGCCAGCCATCCAGAAATGAGCATTCTCGACGTGGCCCTGGAAGTAGGCTTCAGCTCCGGCGAAGCGTTCTCCCGGGCGTTCAAGCAGCATTTCTCGGTCACGCCGAGCACCTGGCGCAGCATCGAACCCAAACGCTGGCACCGCCGCCTCAGCGACGTCCGCGAACGGCGCCTGCGGGAATTGAGCAATCCTGATCAGACGCACATCCCGGCCTTCGACGATCCTGACGCCTTCATTCACCTGAAGGAGCCTTTGATGAACGTCACCCTCAAGGAACTGCCACCGGTCCGCGTCGCCTACCTGCGTTATATCGGCCCCTACGGGCCGGGCATCGGCACCTTCTGGCGCGACACCGTCGCCCCCTGGATGGTCGAAAACGGCCTGTTGGGCCGCGTGCGCTACGGCATCGGCCACGACGATCCCTACGTCACCCCACCCGAAAAATGCCGCTACGACGCCTGCGTCGAAGTCCCCGACGACTTCAAGGCCAGCGCCCCCGCCGTCGTCACCACCCTGCTCGGCGGCCTCTACGCCATCGCCCATTACCAAGGCAAAGGCCCCGACATCGCCGGCGCCTGGACCGAACTGTGCCGCGACTGGCTGCCCAAGAGCGGCATGCAATTCGACGCCCGACCGGCGTTCGAGCGCTATCCGGTGGACGCGAAATACGACATGAAGACGGGGGAACTTGAGTGTGAGATCTGTATTCCGGTGAAGGCGTTGTAAATCATACCGACAGGCGTCAGCCACCAAGGCGGTTCAAGAATTTCCGTTTTCATCAACCGAGGAGGAGATCGGGGGCTCCTCCTCCCATGGCAAGACCAGGGCCGCGGCCACCAGAGCGGTCAGAAAACACCCGGCGAACGCCGCCAGCGACCACCCGAAGTGCTCGAGCCCCCATTGCTTGTCCAGCAGGGCAACGATGGTGAGAATCCAGCCTCCTCCCAAGATCCCGCCGGCCAATGCCGTCTGCACCAGCCCACTCCGGTTCTTGTGCAACTGGCGCCAAACCACCAGCAGGGCAAGCAACAGCGCTGGAATGGCGAACAGCAACTGAGCCACGAAAGGCCCACTGATCAAGGCGCCAAACGCACCGGCGCCCCCCATTTCACCGATTATTCTCGGGTTGGAAGCCATCTGATAGATCGTCACGACCATCATCACCAAACCTCCCACCACACCGCCAATCAAGGGGCACAAAAGAATGCCCAGCAGTACCTTCAACCAGGGGTATTTGGAGGTTCCCTTCACCGACATGCTCCTTGAACGATTTGAACAGCCCCCAGACATAGGGCCAGCAAAGATATCAACAGGCCATTATTTTCACAGCCTCATTCCATCCCGTACTGAAAACGCAGCAAGGGGATAAGCCGGGAGGCCGCCCACCGTAAAACTCTGAACTTTTAACCTGCGCGGCCCCTCAACCTTCATAAACCCCTGCCCTGAAGCCGAGACTTGCCATGAACGCATTAGTACGTCCGCTCGTCATCGCCACCACCCTGCTCTGCACCCTGCCTGCCTGGGCCTGCACTCTCGACGAGGCCACCGCCAAGCGTGAGCAACTGGCCCAGGAAGTGGCCAGGCTCACCGAGCAGAACCCGGCCAAGGCCAAGGAAATCAACGACGAATTGCAGAAGATGGACCTGAGCACGGCCAGCAAGGATCTGCCGGACAAGTGCCAGTTGATCGACCAGCGCCTGAAGGAGCTGGGCGCGGCCGAGAAGAAGGCCGACAGCTGATCGCCGGCCAATAAAAAGCCCGGACAGGGTCCGGGCTTTTTCTGTTGCGCTACGGCTTATTCGGCAGCCGGTGCTGGCTTGCGGCGCTTGAGCGGCGCCATGCCGTCCTGGCTGACCAGGGCATCGCTTTTCGGCCGGTTAGCGGTCTTGCGCTTGGTCGGGGCCTTGGCCGCGGTTTTTTTCTTGTCGCCCTTGGCGTCGGTCTTTTTCTTCTTCACGCCCGCGGCCTTGCCGGAGGCCTTGACCTTCTTCGGCCCGCCGTAGGTGCCTTTGACTTCCTTGATGGTGCGGCGCTCGAAGTTCTGCTTGAGGTAGCGCTCGATGCTCGACATCAGGTTCCAGTCGCCATGGCAGATCAGCGAGATGGCCAGGCCGTCGTTGCCGGCACGCCCGGTACGGCCGATGCGGTGCACGTACTCGTCGCCGCTGCGCGGCATGTCGAAGTTGATCACCAGGTCCAGGCCATCGACGTCCAGGCCGCGGGCGGCGACGTCGGTGGCGACGAGGATTTTCACCCCACCCTGCTTCAGACGGTCGATGGCCAGTTTGCGGTCCTTCTGGTCTTTCTCACCGTGCAGGACGAACGCCTTGTACTCCTGGGCCACCAGGCGGCCGTAGATACGGTCGGCCATGGCGCGGGTGTTGGTGAAGACGATGGCCTTCTGGTAGGTCTCGTTGGCCAGCAGCCAGTTGACGATCTGCTCTTTGTGCTGATTGTGGTCGGCGGTGATGATCTGCTGGCGGGTGGTGTCGTTCAGCTGGCTGACCGCGTTGAGCTGCAGGTGCTCAGGGTTGTTCAGGACCTTGGCGACCATCTCGCGCAGGCCCGAGCCGCCGGTGGTGGCGGAGAACAGCATGGTCTGCTGCCGGTTCGGGCACTCGTCCACCAGGCGCTGCACGTCGTCGGCAAAGCCCATGTCGAGCATGCGGTCGGCTTCGTCGAGGACCAGCACTTCCACTTCTTTCAAATCGAGGTTGCCGGCGTTCAGTTGCTCGATCAGGCGGCCCGGGGTGCCGATCAGGATGTCCGGCACCTTGCGCAGCATCGCGGCCTGGACCTTGAAGTCTTCGCCACCGGTGATCAGGCCGGCCTTGATGAAGGTGAACTGCGAGAAGCGTTCGACTTCCTTCAGGGTCTGCTGCGCCAGTTCGCGGGTCGGCAGCAGGATCAGGGTCTTGATGCTGACGCGGATCTTCGCCGGGCCGATCAGGCGATTGAGAATCGGCAGGACGAATGCGGCGGTCTTGCCGCTGCCGGTCTGTGCCGTCACCCGCAGGTCACGCCCCTGGAGCGCGAGCGGAATGGCCGCTGCCTGCACAGGCGTTGGCTCGACAAATTTAAGCTCGGCCACGGCTTTGAGCAGGCGTTCGTGCAGGGCGAATTGGGAAAACACGGGTGCTACCTCGAAGATATGCAAAAAAACAGCTGCATAGGGTAACGGTTTCGGGCGCGAAGGCCGAGTTTCTTTCACGCAAACCTCGGTAAACAATTGGTTTTTGTCAGCGATTCGTCCTTAACGGTAACTTTCGACGGCTTAAATGTTCTAATCGATCTGTCTCGTCTCATAGAGGAAGCTTCTGACCCCATGGATTTCAAACAGCTCTGGCTCAACGTTCAAGACCTCTGGGGGGCGCTCGATGAGCACCCGCTCCTGCATTCCAGCCTGGCCCTGGTCATCCTGCTGGTGGTGGCGCTGCTCGTCGGACGAGTGGCGCGCTACCTGATCCTGCACGCGGTCAAGCTGCTCGGCCGCCAGCCGTCCCTGCACTGGCTCAACGACCTGCGCCAGAACAAGGTGTTCCATCGCCTGGCGCAGATGACCCCGTCGCTGGTGGTCCAGTTCGGCCTGCACCTGGTGCCGGAGCTGAGCAAGACCAGCCTGGTGTTCCTCGGCAACCTGGCCCTGGCCTTCACCATCCTGTTCCAGGTGCTGGCCATCAGCGCCCTGCTCAACGCCCTGCTGGACATCTACGCGCGCACCGAACACGCGCGTACCCGTTCGATCAAGGGTTATGTGCAACTGGCGAAGATGGTGCTGTTCGTGTTCGGCGCGATCATCATCGTCGCCACCCTGATCGACCGCTCGCCGCTGCTGCTGTTGTCCGGCCTCGGCGCCATGTCGGCGGTGATCCTGTTGGTCTACAAGGACACCCTGCTGTCGTTCGTCGCCAGCGTGCAGCTGACCAGCAACGACATGCTGCGGGTCGGCGACTGGATCGAAATGCCCCAGGTCGGCGCCGACGGCGATGTGGTGGATATCACCCTGCATACGGTCAAGGTGCAGAACTTCGACAAGACCATCGTCTCGATCCCTACCTGGCGCCTGATGTCCGAGTCGTTCAAGAACTGGCGCGGCATGCAGCAGTCCGGCGGCCGGCGGATCAAGCGCAGCCTGTACATCGACGCCAGCGGCGTGCGTTTCATCAACGATGAGGAAGAGACGCGCCTGGGCAAGGTCCACCTGCTCACCGACTACATCAGTCGCAAGCAGGCCGAGCTCAAGAGCTGGAACGAAGCCCAGGGCAATGTCGCCGCCATGTCGGCCAACCGCCGCCGCATGACCAACCTGGGGACCTTCCGCGCCTATGCCCTGGCGTACCTCAAGAGTCATCCGGACATCCAGCCGAACATGACCTGCATGGTCCGCCAGATGCAGACCACCGCCCAGGGCATTCCGCTGGAAATCTACTGCTTCACCCGCACCACGGCGTGGACCGACTACGAGCGTATCCAGGGCGATATCTTCGATTACCTGCTGGCGGTGATGCCGGAGTTCGGCCTGAGCCTGTATCAACAGCCGAGCGGCAACGACCTGCGCGCCGGCCTGCTGCCGGCGGTGCTGGGCGCCAGCCATATCCCCGAAGTGGAAAAACGCGCGTTGTAACCCTGCCGATCGCCCCGTTCCCCGGGGCGATCCCCCCTCTTATTCTGCTGGAGCAGCTTTTGTGCCGCGACGGCTGATCCACACCGCAGCCAGAATCACCAGCGCCCCCAGGAACAGGCGCCCCAGTTCTTCGTGCTGGTTCCAGATCAACAGGTTGATCAGCAGCCCCACCGGCACATGCAGGTTGTTCATCACCGCCAGGGTCGCGGCATTGACCAGGCAGGCGCCCTTGTTCCACCAGTACAGCCCCAGCGCGGTGGACACCAGCCCGAGAAACAGCAGCACCGCCCATTGCAACGGCGCTTCGGGCAGGAAGTCCGGCTTGCCGAACAGCAGGAAAGCCGGTAGCACCACCAGCAACGCCCCCAGGTAGAAGTAGCCGAAACGCCGGTAATGCGGCAGGTCGCTCGGATGGCGCGCCACCAGGTGCTTGTACAGCACCTGCCCGGCGGCGTAGGTGAAGTTGGCCAGTTGCAGCAGCAAAAAGCCCATGAAGAAGTCCGGGCTGATGCGGTCGTAGCGGATCACCGCCGCCCCGGCCACCGCCACCAGCGCCGCCAGCAGGCCCCAGGGGTTGAAGCGGCGGTTGAGCGCGTCCTCGATCAGGGTCACGTGCAGCGGTGTGAGGATGGTGAACAGCAGCACCTCCGGCACCGTCAGCACGCGGAAACTCAGATACAGGCAGACATAGGTCACGCCGAACTGCAAGGCGCCGATCAGCAGCATGCCGCGCATGAACGCCGGCTCCACCTGGCGCCAGCGGGTCAGCGGGATGAACACCAGCCCGGCCAGCAGTACCCGGACCAGCACCGCGAAGTAACTGTCGACATGCCCGGCCAGGTATTCGCCGATCAGGCTGAAGGAAAACGCCTGGATCAGCGTGACAAAAAGTAGATAGCCCATTGCTCGCCTCGTCTTGAAGAGGCGGCGACGATAGCGGTTTGCCCCACCCGACGCAAAACACCTCGCCTCCCTATGCCGAGCCCTGCGAGGCGGCGATCGATGGCGTAGCCATCGCCACACCAGGCACCGCGCAGTTCCTGACACATCGCGGTCGTTGGGTTTGCGGCTGCTACGTCGGAATGCCGCCCAACCCGATCGCAGCCTCGCCGGAGCTCGGCAGCGGCTACAGAAGCATCAAAAAACGCGGGCAAAAAAAAGCCCGATCTCGCAAAGCGTTCAATCGGGCAGGAGCACTCAGGAGCAACAAGTGCAAAGGGAGGTTCGATGCGCAAACAAACTTGAAGGGGAGCGCAGGGCCTACTAGACCACTGCGCGATTATCTGGCGATTAACGGATCAGGCGACCTGGGCCAGTTTGGCGTTGGCCTGGTTCAGGCCCTTCTCCTGGAAGTCGCCGCCCAGGTTCATGCCTTCGGCGTGAATGAACTCGACGTCGTGGATCCCGATGAAACCCATCACCTGGCGCAGGTAAGGTTCCTGGTGGTCCGCGGTGCTACCGGCGTAGATGCCGCCACGGGCGGTCAGTACATAGGCGCGCTTGCCGTTGAGCAGGCCCTGGGGACCGGTTGCGGTGTACTTGAAGGTCACACCGGCACGCAGCACGTGGTCCAGCCAGGCCTTGAGGGTGCTCGGGATGGCGAAGTTGTACATCGGCGCGGCCATCACCAGCACATCGGCGGCCAGCAGTTCGTCGGTCAGTTCGTTGGAGCGCTGCAGCGAGGCCTCTTCGATCTCGTTGCGCTGCCCGGCGGGTTTCATCCAGCCGCCCAGCAGGTTGATGTCCAGGTGCGGCACCGGGGTTACCGCCAGGTCACGCACGGTGATCTGGTCGCCCGGGTGGGCCGCTTGCCATTGCTTGATGAAGGTCTGGGTCAGCTGACGGGAAACGGAACCCTGCTGGCGGGCACTGCTTTCGATGATCAGAACGCGGGACATGGGATGTAGCCTCCATCGGGAATGCTGTAGGTCGATGGAGCGCAGATTAAACAGAGTCATATCGATGAAAAAGCGCAAATAACTGCTATAACCAATCAATAAATTCGTTTATAAGCGGAGCAGGTCGCGCACCCTGCTCCGCTTTGCGCTTATTTGGCGGTACAGGTCAGGTCGATGCGCAGCTTGATGATGCTGCGGTTGAACTTGGCCGTGGCGTTCTTGAACTTGCCGGCCGCCACTTCCACCTTGCGCGTGCGCGGGGCTTCGGGACCGTTGCGAAAGACCACCGTGCAGGCGGCGTCGGTGGTGCCGTAGTTGTTCACCTGGATCGAACCGATGTCGGCATCGGTGTCGTAGGCGGTGTAGTCGATGCTCACGCCTTCGAGGTGTTTCTTCACGTCGATGGGATAGGCGAACGCACTGAGCGGCAGCAGGGCCAGCAACACACAACAGAATTTTCTCATTCGGCAGTCTCCAATAAGGAGCGCCAGCTTAGGACAAGAGGAGCTCCTCATGAAAGCGCCCCGCGTTACCCTCGATCAATGGCGAACGCTGCAGGCCGTGGTCGACCACGGCGGCTTCGCCCAGGCGGCCGAAGCGCTGCACCGTTCGCAATCCTCTGTCAGTTACACCGTGGCGCGCATGCAGGACCAACTGGGCGTACCGCTGCTGCGTATCGATGGGCGCAAGGCCGTGCTCACCGAGGCCGGCGGCGTATTGCTGCGCCGCTCGCGGCAACTGGTGAAACAGGCCAGCCAGCTGGAAGACCTGGCCCACCACATGGAACAGGGCTGGGAAGCCGAAGTGCGCCTGGTGGTGGACGCCGCCTACCCCAGCGCGCGCCTGGTCCGCGCCCTGACTGCCTTCATGCCGCAAAGCCGTGGCTGCCGGGTACGCCTGCGCGAAGAAGTGTTGTCCGGGGTCGAAGAGGTGCTGCTCGAAGGCGTGGCCGACCTGGCCATCAGTGGCTTCAATATCTCCGGCTACCTGGGCACGGAAATGAGCTCGGTGGAGTTCGTCGCCGTGGCCCACCCGGAACACGCCCTGCACCGTCTGAACCGCGAGCTGAACTTCCAGGACCTGGAAAGCCAGCTGCAGGTGGTGATCCGCGACTCCGGCCGCCAACAGCCGCGGGACGTCGGCTGGCTCGGCGCCGAACAGCGCTGGACCGTCGGCAGCCTGGCCACCGCCGCCACCTTCGTCGGCAGCGGCCTGGGCTTTGCCTGGCTGCCACGGCATATGATCGAACGCGAACTCCGGGAGGGCCTGCTCAAGGTGCTACCGTTGGACCAGGGCGGCAGCCGCCACCCGACCTTCTACCTGTATTCGAACAAGGACAAACCCCTGGGCCCGGCCACGCAGATCCTCGTCGAGCTGCTGCGCACCTTCGACACCGCGCCGCTGGACGCGCCGTTCGCCGCCCCGGAACAAGCCTGACCCCGTACTTGAACCCTCCACGCGCCTGAACAGGAATTCAGCCATGGCCTATTTCGAACACGAAGGATGCACCCTGCACTATGAGGAATACGGCCATGGCGAACCGCTGGTGCTGGTCCACGGGCTCGGCTCCAGCACCCGTGACTGGGAAAAGCAGATCGCCGAGCTGTCCGCCCGTTACCGCCTGATCCTGCCCGACGTGCGCGGCCATGGTCGCTCCGACAAACCTCGTGGGCCCTACAGCATCGCCGGTTTCAGCGCCGATCTGGTCGCTCTGCTGGAGCACCTGAACCTGTCGCGGGTGCATCTGGTGGGCCTGTCCATGGGCGGCATGATCGCCTTCCAGGTCGCGGTGGATCAGCCCGGGCTGCTGAAAAGCCTGTGCATCGTCAACAGCGCACCCGAGGTGAAGATCCGCAGCGCCAACGACGCCTGGCAATGGTTCAAGCGCTGGAGCCTGATGCGCCTGCTGAGCCTGGAAACCATCGGCATTGCCCTGGCCGGCAAATTGTTCCCCCTACCTGCGCAGGCCGAGCTGCGGCAAAAGATGGCCGAGCGCTGGGCAAAAAACGACAAACGTGCTTATCTCGCAAGCTTCGATGCCATCGTTGGCTGGGGGGTCCAGGAACGACTTTCGCAAGTCGCCTGTCCAACCCTGGTCATCAGCGCCGACCGTGACTACACCCCGGTCGCACTGAAAGAAAGTTATGTGAAACTGCTGCCCGACGGACGCCTGGTGGTGATCGCCGATTCGCGTCACGCCACGCCGCTGGACCAGCCGCAACGCTTCAACCAAACCCTGCTCGAGTTTTTAACCGCAGTCGACACCACCACCCAGGATCACTGACCCATGCTGAAAAAAATCGCCCTCGTCGCCGGCTCCGTTCTGTTCGCTGCCAACCTGATGGCCGCCCAACCGGCCAAGGCGCCTCACGTCCTGCTGGACACCAGCTTCGGCAAGATCGAAGTCGAACTGGACCCGGTCAAGGCCCCGATCTCCAGCAAGAACTTCCTCGACTACGTCGACAGTGGCTTCTACACCAACACCATCTTTCACCGGGTGATCCCGGGCTTCATGGTCCAGGGCGGCGGCTTCACTCCGCAGATGGTGCAGAAGGAAACCCGCGACCCGATCAAGAACGAAGCCAGCAACGGCCTGCATAACGTACGTGGCACCCTGTCCATGGCCCGCACCTCGAACCCGAACTCGGCCACCAGCCAGTTCTTCATCAACGTCGCCGACAACGCCTTCCTCGATCCGGGTCGCGATGCCGGTTACGCGGTGTTCGCCAAAGTGGTGAGCGGCATGGACGTGGTCGACCAGATCGTCAATTCGCAGACCACCACCAAACAAGGCATGCAGAACGTGCCGATCGACCCCGTGCTAATCAAGTCGGCCAAGCGCATCGACTAGGCTCTGGACGGAAAGTGGCTGCGCTCGGCCATGCAGCGTTAAAAACAGGCTCGGAATGCTCATTTAGGCCCCTAAACTCCGCTTCCTCGCCTGTTTTTGCCTTGCCTGACCTTCGCTCGCCGACTTTTCGTACAGAGCCCAAGGCTTAGCCGGGAGTCCCGGCGCGGCGCTGACACGGCGCTGCGCCTGCTTACTGATAAGGAGAGCCCGCCACGCGGGCGTCAGATCCCATGCTCTATCGTCGTTTTGAACAGCTGATCGATATTTTCCGCGACGCTCCCACTGCCGCTCCCCCCAACCGCGTACTGCCCTTCTACCTCTACTACATCAAGCAGGTCTGGCCGAGCTTCGTCGCCCTGCTGGTGGTCGGCCTGTTCGTGGCGCTGATCGAGGTGTCGCTGTTCAGCTACCTGAGCACGATCATCGACCTGGCCCAGGGCACGCCGAATGTCGAGATCTTCAAGACCCACGGCCTCGAGCTGGCCTGGATGGCGGTGGTCGCGCTGATCTTCCGCCCGTTGTTCGTCGCCCTGCACGACCTGCTGGTGCACCAGACCATCAGCCCGGGCATGACCAGCCTGATTCGCTGGCAGAACCACAGCTACGTGCTCAAGCAGAGCCTGAACTTCTTCCAGAACGATTTCGCCGGGCGCATCGCCCAGCGCATCATGCAGACCGGCAACTCGCTGCGCGATTCGGCGGTGCAGGCGGTGGACGCGCTGTGGCACGTGCTGATCTATGCGGTCAGTTCCCTGGTGCTGTTCGCCGAGGCCGACTGGCACCTGATGATCCCGCTGCTGATCTGGATCGCCAGCTACATCGGCGCGCTCTGGTACTTCGTGCCGCGGGTCAAGGAACGCTCGGTGATTTCCTCGGACGCCAACTCCAAGCTGGTCGGCAGGATCGTCGACGGTTACACCAACATCACCACCCTCAAACTGTTCGCCCACACCCACTTCGAGCAGAACTACGCGCGCGAAGCCATTGGCGAACAGACCGAGAAAAGCCAGCTGGCCGGGCGCGTCATCACCAGCATGGACGTGGTGATCACCGCCATGAACGGCCTGCTGATCGTCTCCACCACGGGCCTGGCCCTGTTGCTGTGGACCCAGTCGCTGATCTCGGTCGGCGCCATCGCCCTGGCCACCGGCCTGGTGATTCGCATCGTCAACATGTCCGGCTGGATCATGTGGGTGGTCAACGGCATCTTCGAGAACATCGGCATGGTCCAGGACGGCCTGCAGACCATCGCCCAGCCCATCAGCGTCAGCGACCGCGAGCAGGCGCCACGCCTGGCGGTGGCCAGCGGCGAAGTGCGTTTCGAGCATGTGGATTTCCACTACGGGAAAAAGGCCGGGGTCATCAGCGACCTCAACCTGACCATCCGGCCCGGGGAAAAGATCGGCCTGATCGGCCCGTCCGGCGCCGGCAAGTCGACCCTGGTCAACCTGTTGCTGCGGCTCTACGACCTGGAGAGCGGGCGCATCCTGATCGACAACCAGAACATCGCCGACGTGACCCAGGAAAGCCTGCGCGAACGAATCGGCATGATCACCCAGGACACCTCGCTGCTGCACCGTTCGATCCGCGACAACCTGCTGTACGGCAAGCCCGACGCCACCGACGAAGAACTCTGGGAAGCGGTGCGCAAGGCCCGCGCCGACGAGTTCATCCCGTTGCTTTCCGACGCCCAGGGCCGCACCGGCTTCGATGCCCACGTCGGTGAGCGCGGGGTGAAACTCTCCGGTGGCCAGCGCCAGCGCATCGCCATTGCCCGGGTGCTGCTCAAGGACGCGCCGATCCTGATCATGGACGAGGCCACCTCGGCCCTGGACTCGGAAGTCGAGGCGGCGATCCAGGAAAGCCTGGAGACCCTGATGCAGGGCAAGACCGTGATCGCCATCGCCCACCGGCTCTCGACCATCGCCCGCATGGACCGCCTGGTGGTCCTGGAAAAAGGCCGCATCGCCGAGACCGGCAGCCATGCCGAGCTGCTGGCCCATGGCGGTTTGTATGCGCGCCTGTGGCAGCACCAGACCGGAGGTTTTGTCGGTATCGATTGACCTGTAGCCCTGTAGCCGCTGTCGAGCCTGCGAGGCTGCGCTCGGCGGCGCAGCCGTCGCAAACCGACGAATGCGCTCCTTCAGGCAAATCACGGTTGCAGGCTTTGCGACCGCTGCGCGCTCGATCGCAGCCTTCGGCAGCGGCTACAAAAACGCCACATCAGGGCCCGACATTTTTCCGCTCCCTGTAGCCGCTGCCGAGCTTGCGAGGCTGCGATCGACTGCGAAGCAGTCGCAAACCGGTGAATGCGCTCCTTCAGGCAGATCAAGGTTGCAAGATTTACGACCGCTGCGCGGCCGATCGCAGCCTTCGGCAGCGGCTACAAGGGGGGCGGCTACTTCAATCGCTACCCGCCCATCGCAGGCTGCGCCAGCGGCTACAGAAAACGCCAGAGCCCCGTGAACAGGGCCCTGGCGTTTTTTTTCGCACTGGATTTGTAAAAAAAGCCTGCTGTACTGAGCCTAGGTTCTGGAGCAGGGCCTGTAGCCAGGCTGCACGGCTGCATAACGGCGTTATCGGATCGATAAGGAATAACTTCTATGTCGCTGTTCAAACGTTCAGTCACTGAGTTGTTAGGCACCTTCTGGCTGGTATTGGGTGGTTGCGGCAGCGCCGTACTGGCGGCCGCGTTTCCGGAGGTCGGGATCGGCCTGCTGGGCGTGGCGCTGGCCTTCGGTCTTACCGTGCTGACGATGGCCTTCGCCATCGGCCATATCTCCGGCTGCCATCTCAACCCCGCGGTGTCCGTCGGCCTGGTGGTCGGCGGGCGTTTTCCACTCAAGGAACTGCCCGCCTATGTCATCGCGCAAGTGATAGGGGGGGTGATCGCCGCGGCGCTGCTGTACTTCATCGCCAGCGGCAAGCCGGGCTTCGAGCTGGCCAGCGGGCTGGCCTCCAACGGCTATGGCGAACATTCGCCGGGGGGCTACTCACTGGCGGCGGGCTTTGTCAGCGAGCTGGTGATGACCGGGATGTTCGTGGTGATCATCCTCGGCGCCACCGATAAACGTGCGCCGGTGGGCTTCGCGCCGATCGCCATCGGCCTGGCGCTGACGCTGATCCACCTGATCTCGATTCCGGTGACCAACACCTCGGTCAACCCGGCGCGCAGCACCGGGCCAGCCTTGATCGTCGGTGGCTGGGCGATCCAACAACTGTGGCTGTTCTGGCTGGCGCCGATTCTCGGCGCGGTGGTCGGCGGTGGCATCTATCGCTGGCTGGGCAAGGAAGACAGCTGACAGCAACCCCGAGGGTCACGCCTGCCGATACGGCAGCGCGGCCCTCGCCTCTTCGGCGTAAGCCAGCACGCCCGCCCGCTCCCGCTGGAGAAAATCCTTCACCGCCGCTTTCAAGCCGGGGTGTCGCAGGTAGTGCCAGGACCGGGTAATCACCGGCTCGAACCCCCGAATCAACTTGTGCTCACCCTGGGCCCCAGCGTCGAAACGCTGCACACCCTGGGCGATGGCGTAATCCATGCCCTGGTAGAAACAGGTTTCGAAATGCAGGCGATCGAATTCCGCCAGGCAGCCCCAGTAACGCCCATAGAAACTGTCGCCACCGATCAGGCTGAAGGCCATGGCCACCGGCCTGGCGTTCTGCTTGGCCAGCACCACGCGAATGGCCTCGGGCATGCGCTCGGCCAGCAGGCTGAAAAAGGCCCGGGTCAGGTAGGGTGACTGGCGCCGCACCGCATAGGTGTTGGCGTAGCAGGCGTAGACAAAATCCCACTGCGCTTCGCTGAGCTGGCGGCCTTCGAGCCACTCGAACTCGATGCCCTGCCCCGCCACCTGTTCGCGCTCCTTGCGCATCTGTTTGCGCTTGCGCGAACTGAGGGTATCGAGAAAGTCCTGGAAGTCCCGGTAACCGCGGTTCTGCCAATGGAACTGGCAGCCCAGGCGCTCAAGCCAGCCGGGGTGCCCGGCCAGGGCGGCATCGGTGAAGGCGTCGGTGAAGTTGATATGGGCGCTGGAAAGCCCTTCGATCTCCAGGTAACCGGGTAGGCTTTGCAGCAGTTCGAAGCCGTCTTCCAGGCTTGCCGCCAGCAGCCGCGCGCCGCTGACCGGGCTGAAGGGCACGGCGCTCAGCAGCTTGGGGTAATACTCGATGCCGGCCCGGGCGCAGGCGTCGGCCCAGCCATGGTCGAACACGTACTCGCCGTAGGAATGCCACTTGCGGTAGCTGGGCAGCGCCGCGATCAGGCGTCCGTCTTGCACATGCAGCAGGTGCTCGGCCTGCCAGCCAGAGTTCGGGCCGAGGCTGCCGCTGTCTTCCAGCGCGCTGAGAAAGGCGTGACGCAGAAACGGCTGGCCGTCACTGAGCAAACCGTCCCATTGTTGCGGATCGACGGCGGCCAGGCTGGTCAAGGATTGCAACGGCATTGGGTTCCCCGCGAGTGTGGTCCACGAACGCGCCGAGTATCGCCGATCACTGCCCCAGGTGCAGCAACAGGAAATCGATGAACGCCCGCGACTTGTGCGGCAGGTGCGAACTGTTGGGAAACACCACGTTCACCGACTGCGAAGGCAAGGCGTAGTCGGGCAGCAGGCGCACCAGCCGGCCGCTGGCCAGATCGTCCTCGACCACCCAGCCGGGCAGTACCGACACCCCCAGGGACGACAGGGTCATGGCGCGAATGGCGGTGGAGGAATTGGATTCAAAATGATTGGGCCCGCTGACTTCGACCTGGCCCCGTTGCGGGTGGCTCAGGGTCCAGTTGGTCGGCCCTTGCAGGTTGCTGTTGGCGATCCACGGCACGCTGTTCAGGTCCAGGGGCTCGCCCACCGGATGACGCGCCAGAAAGTCCGGGCTGGCCACCAGGACGATGTCGTAGTCGGCCAGCTTGCGGCTCTTGAAAGCCGAGTCGGCGAGGTTGCCCAGGCGGATCACCAGGTCGAGTTTTTCCGCCACCAGATCATTCAACGAAGAGTTGAAGTTATAACAAAGACGGATCTCCGGATAACGCTCGGTGAACTTGGAAATGATCGGCAATATATACCGCTCGCCATACTCACTAGTTGAACTGAAACGCAACTTACCAGAAATACGATTATGCCCATGCAGGACATTCTCGAAGGCATTGTCGATATCCGCGACAATGCCCTTGAACTCGTCATAAAAGTCCTGGCCTATTTCCGTCAGGGATATATTGCGGGTATTGCGGATCAACAGGGTCGCCGACAAAACTTCCTCGAGCGCCTTGACATGCAGGCTGGCCATGGCTTTGCTGATGCACAGGTAGTTGGCCGCCTTGGTATAGGAACCGAAATCGACAACCGCCAGGAATGTCTGGACGCGATTTAGATGCGTGTGCATGTTATAGCTCACCGTGGTGTAAATCATTGTCAAATTCCATCAAACAATGTTTCAAGTATAGGCGTATCGACACCATCGGTCTATCGCTCCTATGATCCCGCCGCAAAAGGGAGATCATATGACTTATCGCTACAAAGTGGCTCTTATATTCCTCATCGGGTTCTTTATCGACTGTACAAACATATTCATGTCGGCAGTGGCTTTACCGAGTATTGCCCATGAGATGCACGTCTCGACTTCATCCGTGGCCTGGGTGGCCAATGCCTATATTCTCGGCCTGACCCTGATCATTCCGGTGAGCACCTGGCTGGCCGGACGATTCGGCAGCCGCGAAACCCTCACCGCCTCGATGCTGGTGTTCAGCACCGCGGTGTGGATGTGCGGGATGGCCGGCAGCTTCCATGAACTGGTGATCTGGCGTTTCGTCCAGGGCATCGGCGGCGGCCTGCTGATCCCGGTGGGCCAGGCCCTGACCTTCAACCTGTTCCAGGGCCCGCAGCGGGCCAAGATCTCCACCCTGGTGATGGCCGTCGCCCTGATCGCCCCGGCCATTTCGCCGACCATCGGCGGCGTGATCGTCGACAGCAGCTCCTGGCGCTGGGTGTTCCACAGCAATATTCCGTTCTCGCTGATCGCCGCCGCCCTGTCCTGGCTGTGGATCAAGGAAGCCCGGCCCGCCAGCCTGGCGCGCCCGGACATCAAGGGCCTGCTGCTGGTCAGCGCGGCCCTGGGCAGCCTGCTGATGGGCATGTCGCTGTACGGCGGCGACTACCCGCCGCTGGCCGCCCTGAGCTGCCTGATACTGGGGGTCACCTGCGTGGTGCTGTATGTCCTGCACTACCGCCGCTGCGCCAACGCCATCGTCGAGTTGAGCCTGCTCAAGAGCAAGAAGCTCAGTACCTCGATCTTCATCTATTACGCGATTCCCGGGGTGTTCACCGGGGTCAACCTGCTGAGCATCTTCTTCCTGCAGAACAGCCTGCACTTCAGCGCCCAGCTGACCGGCATGTTCATGATCCTCTACGCCAGCGGCGCCTTCATCGCCATGCTGGTCTGCGGCCGGGTCTACAACCGCTTCGGCGCCCGACGCCTGTTCACCCTCGGTATGCTCCTGCACAGCGCCGGCATCGCCACCCTGTACCTGGTCGACAGCGCCGCCGACCTGCCGATCATCGTCATCGCCTACTGCCTGATGGGCATCGGCGGCGGCATCGGCGCCAATACCGCGCAAACCACTTCGCTGATGGATTTCGAAGGTGCCGATACCCACAAGGGCAGCGTGATCTGGAACATCAACCGGCAGATGTCCTTCAGCATCGGCGCCGCGCTGTTCCTGATGATCTACAACCTGCTGCTCGCCCGCCTGGCGTCTACCCCGGCCTATCACCTGACCTTCGTCATCGCGGCGGTGATGGGTCTGTTACCCCTGTTGCAGATGAGCAACCTGACCACGCAAAAGGAATGTCATGCACAACACAATCGTTGAACAGGCCAAACACAGCATCCATGCGGTCCACGACCTGATCCACGCGGTCTTCACCGACCAGGACGGCAACGGCGCCGCCGCCATCGACCGCCTGCTGCCGGCCTTCGCCGAGCACTTCAGCATCGTCACCACCGCAGGCGCCATCGTCAGCCGCGAGCAGGTCGAACAGATGTTCCGCGGCGCCGTCGGTGCCCGCCCCGGCCTGGAAATCCTTGTCAGCGACCTGCACACCGTGTGGCACGAAGGCCACAGCGCGGCGATCCGCTACAAGGAAACCCATCGCCTGGACCAGAAGGAAACCTCGCGCCTCTCGGTGGTGGTGATCCGCATCCATGAGCACTCGGCCCAGTGGCTGTACCTGCATGAAACACCGTTAAGCTGACAGCGAGTCACCCCATGAATTACCAGATCACCCAGTGCCTGATGCTCTCGCCAAGCATCAAGGAAATCACTCTGGCGCCTCTTGTGCCGGCCCCCTGCGAGACCACCGCCGGGGCCCACTTCAAATGGTGGATTCCCACGCTCGAGCAATGGCGTCACTACTCCCGGGTCGAGCTGGCCGAACATGCGCTGCCCCAGGGCAGCCTGGTGTTCGCCATCCGCCTGAACCCCGACTCGTCCAGCAGCGCTTATATCCGCCAACTGAGCGTTGGCGATCAGGTACGGCTCGACGGCCCGTTCAATGCCTTCGACTACCAGCTGGACGACAGCGACGGCGCCGACATCGCCCTCGCCGGCGGCATCGGCATCACCCCGTTGACCGGCATCCTCGGGCATCTGCGAGCCCAACAGCGCCCGGCGCGGCTGCACTATTTCGCCAAGAGCACGGGCGACGCCGCCTATGCCGCGCAGATGCGCGAGCTGTTGCAGGACAGCCTGAGCCTGCACTGCTCCGACTCGGCCGACGGGCGCCCGTCGGTGGCCGCGGTGCTGGGCCAGTTGCAACCCCAGGACCGCCTGTACGTCTGTGGCCCGCAAGCCATGCTCAACGACGTGTTCAGCCATGCCCAGAGCCTGGGGTTTCCCCGCGAGCGCATCCACTTCGAAGTCTTCAACACCTGCCTGGCCGAGGATGACCCCGGCTTCGCCGTGCACGCCGCGGACTCCGGCGTCGACCTGCGGGTGCAGCCCGGCCAGTCCCTGCTCGACGCCCTCGAAGAGGCCGGCCTGGAACCGCTCTACGACTGCCGTCGCGGCGAATGCGGAGTGTGCGAGCTGGACGTGCTGGAAGGTGAAGTCGATCACCGCGACTTCATCATGAGTCCGCAGCAGGCCGCCTGCAGCAACAAGATCTACCCCTGCGTATCCCGGGCCAAAAGCCCAAGCCTGAAACTGGTCATCTAAAGAGAGAACCTCGTTGGACAACTACTTCAACGGCAAGGAAGTGCATCGCACGCTGTTCCTTGATCCGTCGCTCTTCGAGCGAGAACAACAACAGATATTCGCCGCCAGCTGGTGCTACCTGGGCCATGAAAGCCTGGTCCCGGAAACCGGCGACTTCTTCACCGGCGAGATCGCCGGCCAACCGCTGGCCATGGTCCGGCAGAAAAACGGCGAGATCGTCGTGCTGCACAACCGCTGCCCGCACAAGGGCGTGAAAGTGCTGGCCGAGCCGCAAGGCAATGTCGGCCGGTTCATCCGCTGCCCCTATCACGCCTGGACCTTCAAGACCGACGGCCAGTTGCTGAGCATCCCGGTGAAAAAGGAATACGACGACTGCGACCTCAGCAGCTGCGCCGCCCACAAGGGCATGCAGCCGGTGGCCGCGGTGGAGAACTACCGGGGCTTCGTGTTCGTGCGCCTCAAGGAGCAAGGCGTCGGCTTCAGCGAGTTCTTCGGCGACTCGCTGTCGACCCTGGACAACATGGTCATGCGCTCGCCCCAGGGGCAGTTGCGCGCCATCGGCCAGCCCTTGCTGCACCGCCATCGCTGCAACTGGAAGATGGTGGTCGACAACCAGACCGACACCTGCCACCCGATGGTCGCCCACGAATCCTCGGCCGGCGAAGCCATTCGCCTGTGGAAGGAAACCGGGCACGACGGCCAGCCGCCGATGGCTGTCGAGCTGTTCTCGCCGTTCATGGCGTCCTACGAGTTCTTCAGCGCCATGGGCATCCGCACCTGGCCCAACGGCCATGGCCACACCGGCGTCAGCAACTCGATCCACAAGGCCTATTCGAGCATTCCCGGTTACTGGGAGCTGATGGTCGAGAGCTATGGCGAAACCCAGGCCGCGGCGATCCTCGACGACACCCGGCACAACACCGTGTATTTCCCCAACCTGATGGTCAAGGGACCGATCCAGACCCTGCGGGTGATCCGCCCGGTCTCGGCCAGCGAAACCGTGGTCGAGTCGTGGATCTTCGAGCTGGTGGGCGCGCCCGTGCAGTTGCTGGAAAGAACCGTGCAGTACAACAACCTGATCAACTCGCCGTGCTCGATGGTCGCCCACGACGACGTGGAGATGTACGAGCGGGCCATGGACGGGCTGCGCAGCCAGGCCAACGACTGGGTGAATGTCGCCCGCCTGTTCGAACCGGGCGAAGCCTTTGAGCAGACCCAGGTGGTGTCCGGCACCAGCGAACGGGCCATGCGCAACTTCTACAACACCTGGCAGCAGCTGATGCAGGCCCCAGACGGATCGACCGCCCATGGATAACTCGCCCCTCGAACAGCTGATCTATCAAGAGATCGCGCTTCTCGACCAACAGGATTTCGCCGCCTGGCAACAGCTGCTGTGCGACGACTTCCACTACTGGATTCCGCTGCGCCACGACCAACCCTGCCCGTTGCGCGAATCCTCGCTGCTGTATGAGGACCGCTTCCTCACCACCCTGCGCATCAACCGCCTGGCCAGCGCCCGCAACTTCTCGCAGCAGCCCAAGAGCCGCGGCCTGCACATTGCCCAGCGGCCAACGATCAGCCTCGATGCGGATGGCCTGAGTGCCCATTGCCGGACCCCCATGCTGTATTGCGAAGCCCGGGGCGACAGCGAATGGCATTACCCGGTGACCGTGGAACACCAACTGCTGTGCCTCGCCGGCCAGTGGAAGATCCAGCGCAAGAAAGTCCTCCTGCTCAACCCTTCCCGCGCGTTTGAAAGCCTGCAGCTCATCATCTGATTTCCGAGACCCTTACCTGTGAACTCCTCCCACTCCGGTTTCGAAGAAACCCAAGGCACCCGCTCGTTCCCCAACATCGACCTGTTGTACGACTATGGGCAGTTCCTGCGCCGTGCCACCCAGGCCATCGGTCACCTGCCGCCGGCGATCGCCGACAAGCACGTCGGCATTGTCGGCGCCGGCCTCAGCGGCCTGATCGCGGCCTATGAACTGCTGCGCGCCGGCGCCACCCGCATTACCCTGTTCGAAGCCTCGAAAGACCACCTTGGCGGGCGTTTCCTGACCCAGTGCTTCGACGAAACACAACCGCAGTTCATCGCCGAGATGGGCGCCATGCGCTTCCCGCCGAGCGAAGTCGGCCTGTTCCATTACCTGGACCGCTTCGGCATCGGCACCACCGAGGCCTTCCCCGACCCCGGCGTGGTCGACACCGAAATCCACTACCGCGGCGAAACCCACCATTGGCCGGCCGGGGAAAATCCACCGCCGATCTTCAACACCGTGCACCAGGGCTGGAACGCCTTTCTCAAGGAGGGCGTGCGCCTGGACGACGGCACCTTCCTGGCGCCGCCGCTGCTGCTCACCGACCTGCTGGAAAAACAGCAATACGCCGAAGTGCAGCCGGAGTGGCAACGCTACCTGGACTGCTTTGGCGACCACTCCTTCTACTCGGCCATGGTGCAGATCTTCACCTCGAAAAACCCGCCGGGCGGCAAGCGCTGGCGCAAGCCGGAAGACTTCCACCTGTTCGGTTCCCTGGGCATCGGCTCGGGTGGGTTCCAGTCGGTGTACCGGGCCTCGTTCACCGAGATCCTGCGGCTGGTGATCAACGCCTTCGAAGTCAACCAGCGGCTGGTGCCCAATGGCATTTCCACCCTCTGGGAGCGAATCGCCGACGAGGAATTCCATGGCATCGCCCTGCGCGACCGGATCTGTCGCACGCGCATCGAATCCATCAGCAAGGGCGCCGACGGGCAGATCCTGCTGCAAGGCTGCAACGGTGAAACCTATGGCTGCGACCGGGTGATCACCACCGCCACCACCCGCGCCCTGCAAGTCAACATGCGCCTGACCCAGGCCGAGCAGTTCGTCAATCGCGACGTGGCCCGGGCGATCAACGAAACCCACATGGTCGGCTCGTCCAAGCTGTTCATCCTGACCCGCGACAAGTTCTGGCTCAAACATGGCCTGGCGCAGAACATCCAGACCGACACCCTGGTCAAGGGCGTCTACTGCCTGGACTACGCCCCGCAGGACCCGGACTCCTGGGGCGTGGTGCTGATCAGTTACACCTGGGAAGACGACTCGCACAAAATGGTTTCGATGACCGACAAGGTCCAGCGCTGCAAGCGCCTGGTGGACGAACTGGCGATGAGCTCGCCGCAGTTCGCTAGCCACTTGGTGCCGCTGGACGGCGACTACCAGCGTTACGTACTGGAATACGACTGGCTCACCGACAAGCAGGCCCTGGGCGCCTTCAAGCTGAACTTCCCCGGCGACGACCTGTACTCCCAGCGCCTGTTCTATCAGTTCAAGACCGCCCTCGACCCGCAGCAGGACACCGGCCTGTACCTGGCCGGCTGCGGCAGCTCGTTTACCGGCGGCTGGGCCGAAGGCGCGGTGCAGACCGCCCTGAACGGCGCCTGTGCGGTCATCGCCAGCCTTGGTGGCGAACTGCTCGAAGGCAACCCGCTGTTCGATCTGCAATCGCACTTCCGCTATTGCTGAGCCCCGGCCCCCACCGACTTTCGTTGAGACTTTTTCATGTACAGCCAGCATTCGATCGAAGCGCTCGTTGACGGGTTTCGCCAGGGCAGCCTCTGCCTGGATTCCTGGCACCGCGCGCTGCTCGAGCAATACGCCGACGCCGGGCACCTGAACAGCTTCATCAGCTTCGCCGCGCAGGCGTTCAGCGGCGATACCGGCACGCCCGAGCAGCGCCAGGCGCCGCTCTACGGCATCCCGGTTTCGTTCAAGGACAACATCAATGTCAGTGGCCTGGCGACCACCGCCGGCACCCCTGGCCTGGCCGACTACCACCCGGCCGCGGACGCCGGCATTGTCCGGCGCTTCAGGGCGCTGGGCGCGCGGGTCGCCGGCAAGAACAACATGCACGAGCTGTCGTTCGGCGTGACCTCGGCCAACCTGAGCTACGGCGCGGTGGTCAACCCGCGCCACCTGCAACACAGCGCCGGTGGCAGCAGCGGCGGTTGTGCCGCGGCCGTGGCCGCCGGCCTGGTGCCCTGCGCGGTGGGCACCGACACCGGCGGCTCGGTGCGGATTCCCGCGGCCTTCTGCGGCGTGGTGGGCTTCCGGCCGAGCACCGGGGTCTACCCTGGCGACGGCATCGTCCCGGTATCCCAGACCAAGGACTCACCGGGCCTGCTGACCCGCAGCCTGGAGGACGCGCTGTTCGTCCATCGGCATCTGACCGGCGCGTCCTGCGCCGCGCCGACCGAGCCCAAGCGCCTGCGCATCGGCATTCCCCAGCGGTTCTTCTGGTCCGAGCTGGAGGCCAAGGTGCACAGCGACTGCCGCGCGGCGATCGATTGCCTGGCCGATCAGGGCGTGGAGATGGTGCCGGTGGACGACCGCCTGATCGGCGAGATCAACGAAAGCATCCAGTTCCCGCTGCCGATCTTCGAGTTCTTCATCGACTTCCCGCGCTTCCTGCTGAAGGCCGGCTGTGGCGAGCGGTTTCTCGAGATCCTGGCGCAGATCCGCGACCCGCAGATCAAGAAGACCCTGATGGCGCAGTTGGAGAGCCCGGCCATTTCCTACGAGGACTACGTGCAGGCCTTGATGAGCAAGATTCGCCTGGATCGGGAATACGCCGGGCTGTTCCAGCAGCACCGGCTGGACCTGATCGCCTACCCGACCGTCAGCTGCACCGCGCCGCTGCTGAGCGACAGCGGCGCCCAGGAGCATTTCGAGCGTTTCGTGCGCAACACCGACCCGGCCAGCAACCTGGCGGCGCCGAGTGTCAGCGTGCCGGTGGCCGAGCCGGGCAGCCTGCCGGTCGGGCTGTCGTTCGACGCCTTGCCCGGGCAGGACCACCAGTTGCTACAGATGGCCCAGCAACTGAGCCGCCTGCTGGCTCTGCGCTGATTCAGCGCCCGGGTGCGCGGGAGCCGGCCTGCCGGTTTTCCGCACACCCAAGGCGCCCCCTCGCTACCTCCAATAACAATTTCATTGCAGGCCTTGCCATGCGCGGTACGTCCATCGCTTCATCCCCTTCGACCTCCCACTGCACGGTCGCCGAACGCCGGCCTTCGGTCATTGGCGGCGCCATGATCATCGGCGGCACCATTGTCGGAGCGGGCATGTTCTCGCTGCCGGTGATGATGTCGGGCCTGTGGTTCCAAGGTTCCCTCGCGGTGCTGGCGCTGTCGTGGTTCTGCACCCTGCACTCGGGGCTGATGATCCTCGAAGCCAACCTCAACTACCGGCCGGGTGCGAGTTTCTCGACCATCACCCGCGACCTGATCGGCCGGCGCTGGAGCCTGTTCAACGGCGCCACCCTGGTGTTCGTCCTGTACATCCTGACCTATGCCTACATCTCGGCCAGCGGCTCGGTGATCCGTCATACCGCCCACAACCTGGGCCTGGAGATTTCCTCGCGCAACGGCGGCCTGCTGTTCGCCCTGGCGGTGGCCCTGGTGGTCTGGCTCAGCACCGCGGCGGTCAGCCGCATCACCACCCTGGTGTTCGGCGCCAAGATCCTCGCCTTTTTCCTGACCTTCGGCGGCCTGCTCGGCCAGGTGCAGCCACAGGTTTTGCTCGATCGCGGCAACCCGCAACCGGACTACCTGCCCTATCTGTTCATGACCCTGCCGTTCTGCCTGACCTCCTTCGGCTTTCACGGCAACGTGCCGAGCCTGATGAAGCACTATGGCAAGGACCCGCAGCGCATCCGCAACTGCCTGCTGATCGGCACCCTGATCGCCCTGGTCCTGTACACGGTGTGGATGCTCTGCACCATGGGCACCCTGCCCCGCGAGCAGTTCAAGGACATCGCCCGCCAGGGCGGCACCATCGATGTGCTGATCAGCGCCTTGGGCAGCATGCTCGACAGCGCCCGGGTCGACCTGCTGCTGACCCTGTTCTCCAACTTTGCCGTAGCCTGTTCGTTCCTCGGCGTCACCCTGGGGTTGTTCGACTACATCGCCGACTCCCTGGGCTTCGACGACAGCCCCCGGGGCCGCCTGAAAAGCGCGCTGGTCACCTTCGCCCCGCCGATCGGCTGCGCGCTGATCTGGCCGGAAGGCTTCATCCTTGCCATCGGCTTCGCCGGCCTGGCGGCGACCGTCTGGGCGGTGATCACCCCGGCCCTGCTCGCCCGCGCCTCGCGCAAGCGCTTCGCCAGCCCGCTGTACCGGGTCTGGGGCGGCACGCCGATGATCGTCCTGGTGCTGCTGTTCGGCCTGGCCAACGCCCTGGCCCACCTGCTGTTCAGCTTCGACCTGCTGCCGGTCTGGCGTTAGTCGAATGGCCGGGCAAAAAAAAGCCCCGCCGAAGCGGGGCTGAAACGAAAGGAGCTTTAACGGATGAGGAAGAGCTCTTTACAGCGGTAAATGAACCTTAGAACACGTACTGCGCGCGGACGATGAAGCCGTCGCCGTCGTCGTCGCCGGTACGCGCGGCTGGAGTACCACCGCTGGCGGCCGTGGCGTTGGTGACCTTGTCGGTCTTGGCCTTGACGTAGGTGGCGGAGATTTTCACCGCTTCGTTGGCGTACCAGTTCACACCCAGGTTGTGCACCTTGACTTCGGCATCGCCGACGTCGCGGGTCAGGCTGGCGGTGGTGATGTTGTCGTCTTCGACGGTCATGCTGTCGTAGCGATAGAACAGTTCCCAGGCACCGAACGCCTTGTTGGCCGGCTTGATGGCGTCGAACTTGCCCACCTTGTAGCCGCGGGATTCGCCGGTCAGGGTGTAAGCGCCCTGCACGTAGAAGCCGTGGCCCTTGATGTCTTCGTAGGCGTTGGAATCAGCCTTGGTCTTGCGGGTGATGTATTCACCCTGGATCGAGGCCGGGCCCATGGCGAACGCGGCTTCCAGACCCAGCGCGGTGTCGCGGTCGAAGGAACCGGCCGGCGAAGTCGAGCTGCCGCCCAGCACCGGACGGTTGCCGTTGGTGCCGGCATCGTTGCCGCCCAGGGTCTCGACGCCACGCATGCCCATGCGGGTGCGATAACGGGAGTCGAACGCGGTGTCGGAGACATCACGCGAAGCCACGTTCACACCGAAGTGCAGGACGTTGCCGGCATCGTGCATCGGAGCGAAGACGAAGCGACCGTTGACCTGCTTGACGCTGTCGCCGTCGGTGTCGTCGGTGTCCTTGCTGAACACGCCGGCCGAGGCATAGAAGGAATCGGCGAAGGTGCTGGAAGCCTGCAGGCCCATACCGTTCTGGTGGGTGTTGGCCCAGTCGACCATGTCGTAGGCGATGTTACGTTCCGGCGCGGTGACCCACTTGGAACTGGTGGCTTTTTCCAGGCCGAAGTCCGGGTCGAAGCGACCGACCTTGATCGACACCGGCTTGAAGCCGTTGTAGGCCAGCGAGGCTTCGTCGAAGTAGCCGTTATCGGAGTCGCCGGTGTTGTGGGAGAAGTCGTAGTTGATGGTGTAGGCCCAGTCGGTGTACAGCACGCCGGACAGTTCGAGGAAGGCGCGACGGAAGTAAGCGGCGTCGGCGCTGTCGCCGTTCTTGGTGTAGACACCGTCGAAGCGGCTGTAGTCGGCTTGCAGGCGGCCACCGAGCTTGAAGCTGAACTCTTTGTCTGTAGTGGCGACCTCAAGGCCGCCCTTGGTCTTGACTACGATATCGGCGCCATCGGTGGTGACGGTGCCAGCGAAAGCCTGGGCGGTAACTGCCAGGGCCAGGGCGCTGGCGGCAAAACCGGCGAAGTGCTTACGGATCATCGAAGATTTCCCCTAATTGGTGGTCTGTAGCGCTGGAAAAAACACGCGAGTCAGGCCCGCTTGTGTTGGGAGGGAATCTTGGCGGCGGGTTATTTCAGGGGAGTTGCCGATAGATAAAGATTTGATGACAGCGGAACTTTTTTACTTCTAAACGAAATAAGGCAAAAAGCCTGTACTAGAGCGGTCGGCGGGGTATTTGGGGAAAAACGAAAACCCTGTAGCCGCTGGCGAAGCCTGCGATCGGCCGAACGGCCGCAGCGACTTCAAGATCGCTGAAGGCCTTCGGCCTTATCGCAGCCTGCGGCAGCGGCTACAGGAACTCGTATACCTTGCAGGCGTTGGTGTAGCCGCTGGCGAAGCCTGCGATCGAGCGCGAAGCGGTCGCGCTCTTGAGGGCCTCGAGGCTTCAGCGGCTACGGGAGGATTGTCGGGTGAATCAGGCGTTGCGCTTGCGCTCGGCGGCCAGGCGTTCGGCCAGCGCGTCGACATCGGCCACGGGCGCTTCTGGCATCTTGCGCAAGGTGGCCTGCATCAGGCGCATCTGCCGCAGGAAACGCCGGCAATTGGGGCAGAACAACAGGTGATGGCGCTGGATCAGGCGCTGGCGAAAGCTCAGCTGACCATCGAGATAGTCGCTGGAGCGTGCCACTTGTTCCTTGCAGGTCAGCATTGGCCGGTCTCCTCGAAGTGCTCCACGGTGGCAAAAATCTTCAGCCGCGCCCGGTGCAGCAGCACCCGGACATTGGAGAGGGAAATGTCCAGAAGATTACAGATTTCCTCCAGCTCCAGGCCCTGGCGCTCACGCAGGGTCAACACGCTGCCTTGCAGTTCCGACAGGCTCAGCAAAGTGTGCTCCAGGCATTCGCGCAGCTCGGCCTCGGTGAGCAGGGCTTCCGGGGTATCGGCGTGCCAGGCGAACGGCGCCACCAGCCAGTGCCCGTCAGAGGAAGAAAAACGCTCGTCGCCGATAGTGCCGTGGGGTGCCGGCAGGTCATCCAGCAGGACTTCGCGGCGGTTCTGTTTGTAGCGGCTTTTCGCCGAGTTGGCGGTGATGGTCAGCAGCCAGGTCTTGAGGCTGGAACGCCCCTGGAAACCGGCCAGGTTGCGCACCACCGACAGCCAGGCATCCTGCACCACTTCGTCGGCGTGGCGCTGGCCGACAATGGCGTAGGCCACGGCGCGCATCGCGCTCTGGTAGGTGCTGACCAGTTCCTTGTAGGCCTTTTGCTCGCCGGCCAACAGGCGTTCAAGCAGTTGCGTGTCGTCAGCTGCGGACATTCATGCCTCGTAATCGGAATCCAGGATCGCAACCGCTGAATCAGCGGCTGCGATCCATAAGACTGTCAACGCTTGCGCAGAAGCACACTGCCAATCGAATAACCGGCGCCGAACGAGCTGAGCACCGCCAGCGAGCCGCCGGGCAGGTCATCCTGGTTCTTGTGGAACGCGATCACCGAACCGGCCGAACTGGTGTTGGCATAGGTGTCGAGAATCACCGGTGCCTCCTCTTCGGTGGCCTCGCGGCCCAGCAGCTTCCTGACGATCAGGTGGTTCATGCTGAGGTTGGCCTGGTGCAGCCAGAAACGCTTCACGTCGCTGACGTTCAGCTGGTTTTCCTGCAGGTGCTCGGCGATCAGTTCCGCCACCATCGGGCAGACGTCGCGGAACACCTTGCGGCCTTCCTGCACGAAGAGTTTGTCCGGCGCGCCGATGCCCTCTTCCGCGGCGCGGTTGAGGAAGCCGAAGTTGTTGCGGATGTTGTTGGAGAACTTGGTCAGCAGCTTGGTGCTGATGATGTCGAACTGGTACGGCGAGGTGGCCAGGTCGGCCCGTTCGATAATCACCGCGGTGGCCGCGTCGCCGAAGATGAAGTGGCTGTCGCGGTCACGGAAGTTCAGGTGGCCGGTGCAGACTTCCGGGTTGACCATCAGGATCGCCCGGGCCTGGCCCAGTTGCACGCTGTTGCAGGCCGCCTGGATGCCGAAGGTGGCCGAGGAGCAGGCCACGTTCATGTCGAAACCGAAACCTTCGATGCCCAGGGCTTCCTGGACTTCGATGGCGATGGCCGGGTAGGCGCGTTGCAGGTTGGAGCAGGCGACGATCACCCCGTCGATGTCCGCGGCGGTCTTGCCGGCGCGTTGCAGGGCCTGTTCGGCGGCGCCGATGGCCATCTGGCAGAGCACCGACCACTCGTCGTTGGAACGCTCGGGCAGGCGCGGGGCCATGCGCTGCGGATCGAGGATGCCGTCCTTGTCCATGACAAAGCGGCTTTTGATGCCGGAGGCCTTCTCGATGAAGGCCGCGCTGGATTCGGTCAGGGCCTGAACCTCGCCGCGCTCGATCGCTTGCGCGTTGTCGGCGTTGAACTGATGCACGTAGGTGTTGAAAGACTCCACCAGCTCTTCGTTGGAGATGCTGTTGGCCGGGGTGTACAGGCCAGTGCCGCTGATGACGACGTTATGCACGGTCGTTCCTCTATTCTGTTCAGGCAGAAGGTATTGGCACCGTCGTACCAAACCGTAAATGGTCTATCCCGACTGGCGGAATAGGACCTGACATCGCTTTATTCCGCTTTGCCCGGGCGGCGAACGCTCAAAACCGCGGGGCCGGCATTTATAACGGCGAAGTTTGCCATAAACGCCGGCGTTTGGCCCCATCGGCAAGCGTAATCGCCCCCATCACAGATCGCTGTAGCCGCTGCCGCAGGCTGCGATCGACCTCGAAGAGGGCGTGCCCTTGAGATCGCGGGAAGGTCCTGCGGACCTTATCGCAGCCTGCGGCAGCGGCTACAGGGAGGGCAAGAAATCAGGCTTCCACCTGGCTCCACTGTTTGTTCAGGCGCTTGTCGGAAATCGGCGCCTTGGTGCCCAATTGCTGGGCGAACAGCGAGACCCGGTATTCCTCCAGCCACCAGCGGTACAGCTCCAGCTGCGGGTCGCGCTTGCCTTCCTGGGCATGTTTGCTCGCCCGCGCCTGGTACTGGTTCCACAGGCCGGCCAGCTCAGTACTCCAGACCCGATCCTTCTGCACCTGGCTGCCGAGTTTCTCGAAACGCAACTCGACGGCCTTGAGGTAACGCGGCAGTTCCTTGAGCCACTGCGCCGGGGTCTCGCGGACGAACCCTGGGTACACCAGGTGGCCGAGCTGCGACTTGATGTCGTTGAGCGCCACGGCCTGGGCCAGGTCGATCTTGCCCTTGAAGCGCTTTTGCAGGCCATGCCAGAGCTTGAGGATCTCCAGGGTCAGGCGCGCCAGGCGCTCGGCGTGCTCGGTCCAGCTGCCGCGCTTGCGCTCGGCCAGCGAGGCCAGGCCGGCGCCATCGCGCGGCAGGCTGTCCTCGCCGTCCAGCACGCAGCTGTCGAGGCTGGCCAGCAGGATGTCTTCCACCAGGGCATCGACGCGCCCCAGTTCGCGATACAGCAGGCCCAGCTCGGTCAGCCCCGGCAACTTGTTGCGCAGGAACTTGGCCGGCTCGGCCAGCTGTTGCAGCAACAGGCGCTGCAAAGCGCGGCGATGCTGGAACTCGGCTTCGGCCGGAGTGGAGAAACGCCCCTCCTTAACCGTGCCACCCTCTTCCACCAGCGCCGGATACACCGTCATCGACAGCCCGGCGATCTTCTGCTGGGTTTTCTCCGCCACCGCGGCGAACACCTTGGCTTCCACCGGCTGCTGGCTTTTCGCGGTTTGCGGCACGGCCAGGGCGGCCTGGCTGGCCTCGGCGAAACGCGCGGTCAGCTCGGCCAGGTCGCGGCCTTCGCCGAGGAACTTGCCCTGGGCGTCGACGATTTCCAGGTTCATCCGCAGGTGGCTTTCCACCTGTTGCGCCGACTCGGCCCAGGCCTCGTCGCTGACCCGCGCCCCGGTCATGCGCAGCAGTTCGCGGCCCAGGGCCTGGGACAGCGAGCCCTGGGCGAAATCGATACGCGCCAGGGCCGCCTTGACGAAGTCCGGCACCGGTACGAAGTTCTTGCGCAGCGCCTTGGGCAGGTTGCGCACCAGGGCGATGCACTTGGCTTCCACCAGCCCCGGCACCAGCCATTCCAGGCGCTCGGCGGGCAAGGCCGGCAGCAGCGGCGCCGGCACCCGCAGGGTCACGCCGTCCCGTGGATGGTTGGGCTCGAAGTGGTAACTCAGGGCCAGTTCCAAATCGCCGATCTGCAGGGTGTCCGGGTACTGCATGGCGGTGACTTCGCTGGCCTCGCGGGCCAGCACGTCTTCCTCGCGCATGATCAGCAACTGCGGGTCTTTCTGGCTATGCACCCGGTACCAGCTGTCGAAGGTCGCGGTCTGGTGGATCTCCGCCGGCAGGCGCGCGTCGTAGAAGGCGAACAGGGTTTCCTCGTCGGCGAGGATGTCGCGGCGCCGGGCCTTGGCTTCCAGTTCGTCGAGCTGCTCGAGCAGCCGCGTGTTGGCACTCAGGCACTTGGCTTTCGACTGGATCTCGCCACGCACCAGGCCCTCGCGGATAAACAGCTCGCGCGACACCACCGGGTCCACCGGGCCGTAATGCACCGGGCGACGACCGACCACGATCAGGCCGAACAGGGTGATCTGCTCGTAGGCCACCACCTGCCCGCGCCTCTTCTCCCAATGGGGTTCGAAGTGGTTTTTCTTGATCAGGTGCCCGGCCAACGGCTCGATCCAGTCGGCGTCGATCTTCGCCACCATGCGCGCGTAGAGCTTGGTGGTTTCCACCAGTTCGGCGGTCATCAGCCATTGCGGGCGCTTCTTGCCGATCCCCGACGACGGGTGAATCCAGAAGCGCCGCTGGCGGGCGCCGAGGTAGTCGCCCTCCTCGGTCTTCTGGCCGATCTGGCTAAGCAGGCCGACCAGCACCGCCTTGTGCAGCTTCGGATAATCGGCCGGCTCTTTGTTCAGGCTCAATTGCAGGTCGCGGCAGATCAGGCTCAGTTGGCGATGGGAGTCGCGCCACTCGCGCAGGCGCAAGTAGTTGAGGAAATTCTTGCGGCACCAGTTACGCAACGGACTGGCGGTCAGCGCCTGGCGCTGCTCTTCGAAGCCGCGCCACAGGTTGACCAGGCCGGCGAAATCCGAGTCGGCGTCTTTCCATTGCGCGTGGGCCTGGTCGGCCGCCTGCTGGCGCTCCGGCGGCCGCTCGCGCGGGTCCTGGATCGACATGGCGCTGGCGACGATCAGCACTTCCTGCAGGCTGCCCAGCTTCGCCGCTTCCAGCAGCATGCGGCCCATGCGCGGGTCCACCGGCAGGCGCGCCAGCTGGCGGCCCAGCGGCGTCAGCTGGCTGTTGCGATCCACCGCCGAGAGCTCTTGCAGCAGGTTGAAACCGTCGCTGATGGCCTTGCCATCCGGCGGCTCGATAAAGGGGAACGCGGTGATTTCACCGAGGCGCAGATGGAGCATCTGCAGGATCACCGCCGCCAGGTTGGTGCGCAGGATTTCCGGGTCGGTGAATTCCGGACGGCCGTTGAAATCCTCTTCGCTGTACAGGCGCACGCAGATGCCCGGCTCGACCCGGCCGCAGCGGCCTTTGCGCTGGTTGGCGCTGGCCTGGGAAATCGCCTCGATGGGCAGGCGCTGGACCTTGGCCCGGTAGCTGTAGCGGCTGATGCGCGCGGTGCCGCTGTCGATCACGTAGCGGATACCCGGCACGGTCAGCGAGGTCTCGGCGACGTTGGTCGCCAGCACTACCCTGCGGCCCGGGTGCGACTGGAAAATCCGCTGCTGCTCGGCCGGCGACAGGCGCGCGTACAGCGGCAGGATCTCGGTGTGCTTGAGCTGGGCCTTGCGCAGCATTTCGGCGGCGTCGCGAATCTCCCGCTCGCCCGGCAGGAACACCAGCACGTCACCCGGGCTACGGCGCTCGCTGCGCTCATGGGCGGCGACTTCATCGAGGGTGGCGAGGATCGCCTGGTCCACCGTCAGGTCGTCCTCGACCCGGTTGCCCTCTTCGTCCTGCTCCAGGGTCAGCGGGCGGTACCAGGTTTCCACCGGGAAGGTGCGGCCGGAGACCTCGACGATCGGCGCATCGTCGAAGTGCCTGGAGAAACGCTCCAGGTCGATGGTCGCCGAGGTGATGATGACCTTGAGGTCCGGGCGCCGCGGCAGCAGGGTCTTCAGGTAGCCCAGCAGGAAGTCGATGTTCAGGCTGCGTTCGTGGGCTTCGTCGACGATGATCGTGTCGTAGCGTTCCAGGTAGCGGTCGTTCTGGGTTTCCGCCAGCAGGATGCCGTCGGTCATCAGCTTGATCAGGGTGTTGGAATCGCTCTGGTCTTCGAAGCGCACCTGATACCCCACCAGGGCACCCAGCGGCGTCGCCAGCTCTTCGGCGACCCGGCTGGCGACGCTGCGCGCGGCGATCCGCCGGGGCTGGGTGTGGCCGATCAGGCCGTGCTGGCCGCGACCGATTTCCAGGCAGATCTTCGGCAACTGGGTGGTTTTGCCCGAGCCGGTTTCGCCAGCGATGATCAGCACCTGGTGCTTTTGCAGCGCCGCCTTGATCTCGTCGCGCTTGGCGGCGATCGGCAGGCTGTCGTCGTAGCGAATCGACGGCACGCTGGCGCGCCGCGTCAGCACCTGGGCGCAGGACGCCTGCATGCGCTCGACCCACTGCCCAAGCTTGGCCTCGTCGGGCTTCTTGCGCAGCTCAAGCAGCTGCCGACGCAACCGGTGGCGGTCGGCGAGCATGGCGTGGTCGAGGGTTTTCAGCAGTTGGTCGATTGCAGGCGATTCGGAAGTCATCGGGTACGCAAGGGTCGTCTTATTTATGCAGGGGGCGGATTGTCGCAGATTTAACGAGCGAACGAGATCCTTGTAGCCGCTGGCGCAGCCTGCGTTCGGCTGCGAAGCCGCCGTAAACCTGCTTCCCGCGTATTGCTGATGTACCGCGAGCAGCGGTTTTGCGAGGACTTCGTCCCCGGACGCAGGCTTCGCCAGCGACTACAGGCGCGCGCGGCGCTGGCTTATTCGCTGTCCCGGTCCTTGCGCCGGTACGGGAACACATCGATCACCTTGCCGGCGCGAATGGCCTCCTGCAGGCCTTTCCAGTAATCGGCGTTGTACAACTCGCCGTGTAACTGATCGAACAGCTTGCGTTGCCCGGCGTCGGCGAACAGGAACGGTGGGAACTCCTCGGGGAACACGTCCAGCGGGCCGATGGAATACCAGGGCTCGGAGGCCATCTCGTCCTCCGGGGTACGCGGCGCCGGAATGTGGCGGAAGTTGGCTTCGGTAAGAAAACAGATCTCGTCGTAGTCGTAGAACACCACCCGGCCATGGCGGGTGACACCGAAGTTCTTCAGCAGCATATCGCCGGGAAAGATATTGGCCGCGGCCAGCTGCTTGATCGCCAGGCCGTAGTCCTCCAGCGCCTCGCGCACCTGGGCCGGGTTGGCGTTATCCAAGTAGAGGTTGAGCGGTGTCATGCGCCGCTCGGTCCAGCAGTGGCGGATCAGCACCGTATCGCCCTCCACCGACACCGTGGACGGCGCGACTTCCAGCAGTTCCGCCAGGCACGCGGGGTCGAACTTGCCCAGGGGAAAACGGAAATCGGCGAACTCCTGGGTATCGGCCATGCGCCCGACCCGGTCGACGCTTTTCACCAGGCGGTACTTCTCGATCACCGTGGCGCGGTCGACGTTTTTCGACGGCGAGAAGCGATCCTTGATGATCTTGAACACGGTGTTGAAGCCCGGCAGGGTGAACACGCTCATGACCATGCCGCGCACGCCCGGGGCCATGATGAACTGGTCGTCGGTGTTGGCCAGGTGGTTGATCAGCGCCCGGTAGAACTCGGACTTGCCGTGCTTGTAGAAACCGATGGAGGTGTACAGCTCGGCGATGTGCTTGCCCGGCAGGATGCGCTTGAGGAAACCGATGAACTCCGCCGGCACCGGCACGTCGACCATGAAATAGGAGCGGGTGAAGGAAAAGATGATCGACACATCGGCTTCGTCGGTGATCAGCGCGTCGATCTGGATCCCCCGCCCTTCGCGGTGCAGCAGCGGAATCACCAGCGGCCACTGCTCGTCGTGGGTGTAGATGCGGCCCACCAGGTACGCGCCCTTGTTGCGGTACAGCACCGAGGAAAACAACTCCACCGCCAGCTCCGGGTCCTTGCACACCCAGTCCGGCAGGTTCTCCCGCAACTGCGACTCCAGGCGCCGCAGGTCGCCGGGCAGGTCGGCGTAGGCTTCGCTGAAGCTGTAGTCGACGAAGATCTGTTCGAGCATCGTCGACAGATGACCTTGCGGCCGGTAGGTGCGGGTCTGCGCGGCCCGGGCGCGGCGCAGGCTCGGCCGCGTGGTGTGGATGAACATGCAACCGTCGCTGATCAGGTCATGGCTGAACAGGCCGCAGAAGGCCGAGTTGTACCAGGTCTCGGACAGCTCATCGTCGAAGCGCAGGTCGATCAGGCTGATATAGGCGCTCTTCACCAGCGGCCACTGATTGACGTCGAGCAGGGTCTCCAGATCGAAGGTCGCGCGCAGCCGCTCCACGGTCTCGCTGACCTTTTCCTCGTATAGGTTGATCCGTGCCGCCGAGGCGGCCTGCGCCTCCTGCCACTGCGCCTGTTCGAAGCGCGCCCGCGCACCGTCGGTGATCTGGCGAAAATGCTCGCGGTAATCGTCGAAGCCATCGAGGATCGTTCGAGCGATATCGGCGGCGGGCCATTTCTGCGGCATGGTGAGACCTCTGCGGGAATTCGGAAAGGCCTGAGCTTAGCCAGTGAACCGGGTACAGGAGAAGTGCAATTTTGCGCAGATAGCGAAGGCGGCCACCCATTCAACCGCAAGATAGCGATTGCCCGCGCCCTATCTCTCGGCAACACTCTCGCCCTGCTGAAAAAAGGGCCGTTGAACGGCCTATTAAAGGAGTTGCGCCGTGAGACTTGTCGATACCCTGCGTTTGTTGTCCCTGGCCGCGATCTGGGGCGCGAGTTTTCTGTTCATGCGCATCATCGCTCCAGTGATCGGCAGCATTCCCACGGCCTTCTTTCGTGTCTCCATCGCCGCCACCGGCCTGTTGGTGATCCTCGCGCTGATGCGCATCAGCTGGGACTTCCAGGGCAAGTTCAAGACCGTGCTGCTGCTCGGCGTGATCAACTCCGGCATCCCCGCCACTATGTATTCGGTGGCGGCCCTGGTGCTGCCGGCTGGCTATTCGGCGATCTTCAATGCCACCACGCCGTTGATGGGCGTGCTGATCGGCGGGTTGTTCTTCCATGAAAAACTGACCCCGCCAAAAATCGCCGGGGTCAGCCTGGGCCTGTTCGGCGTGAGCATCCTGACCCGCGCCGGCCCCATGGCATTCGACCTGGAACTGCTGCTGGGCGCGCTGGCCTGCCTGCTCGCCACCACCTGCTACGGCTTCGCCGGCTTCCTCGCGCGGCGCTGGCTGGACCAGGCCGGCGGCCTCGACAGTCGCCTCTCGGCCCTGGGCAGCATGCTCGGCGCCAGCCTGTTCCTGCTACCGATCTTCGCCTACAGCGCCATCAGCCAGCCGCCCGCCAGCTGGGGCGGCTGGAGCGTCTGGCTGTCGTTGCTGGGCCTGGGCCTGGCCTGCACCGCCTTTGCCTACATCCTGTATTTCCGCCTGCTGAGCTCGATCGGCCCGGTCAAATCCATGACCGTGACCTTCATGATCCCGCCGTTCGGAGTGCTGTGGGGCGCGTTGCTGCTGGACGAGCCGCTGTCCATGGCTCACCTGTATGGCGGCGTGCTAATCGCCGCGGCCTTGTGGCTGGTCCTCAAGCCAGGGGCCCGGGTCGCCTCGCCCCGGGAACTGGCGGATCGTTGATCACATCGATTCCCCGGCATTGCGAGCGGTCCTGAAACATGGGCGCGCTCGCCACTTGCATGACAGTCTCGATCAGGCTTGAGCGGAATCGAACCGCATATCGGACACCGTAACTTCCGCCCTTCGGCAAAAGAACTTAAAACAATAAAAAATCATCACCTTCTAAAAACAGATACTGACCTCTCAACAGAAACATCCCCTCAAGCAAAAAAATCATTACCCCGCCGTCTTTATTCCCTCCCTTCTTTACCCCCTCGTCCAAACTCCATAAAACTTGAACACAATTCGCAAAAGAAGCCCGCGCCAGACAGTTCCACTGATAACAACAACGAACTAACCACAAACAACAAAGATTATTCTCGATCACCATAAAGATATTTCTGAAAAGTTTAAAAAAAGTTCCCAACCTCTCTCCCTACGTATATTCCCGCCTTCTTCTTTATTAAGTTACCGGCCCGTTCACAACTTCCCCGGACAACTTGATCAGTTATTCAACGCTTATGAACAGATCACTCAGGCCGCACTGTTACAGCACCGGTCCTATTGCACTTCATAGCCAGAAAACTCCTCTCCCGGCCAGGAAGCGCCTCGCGCCTCTGTGCAGCCATCGAACGCTTTCAACCCCCGGCGCGCGCCGCTGATCCATAGCGCACTCAACGCCATTTCCACCCCTCCGACCACACAGGCACCGCCTTGGAAAAGAAAACCATGACACCCCACAGCTTCAGACCCTCCAGCACCGCGCTCGCCGTCGCACTGGCATTGAGCTCCTTCGCCCCGGCCGTATTCGCCACGACGAACTGGACCGGAGACGCCCATCATTTTGTCTATGACGAGGACGGCAACGCCTATCGTGTCGACGACGGCAACGCCTGGGAAGACAGCGGCAACTGGAGCAACGGCGCTCCCGCCAGCAATGAGGCGGTCAACATCGACCGGCCGCTCGCCGGGCGCAACAACCAGGTCGCGCAACTGGACAGCGCGCGAACGGTCGGCAGCCTGAACGTCGGCACCGCCAACAATGGCCTGGGCCAGTTGAATGTCGGCGCCAACGGCAAGCTGAACATCGGTGACAGCTTCACCCTGGGCACCGTCCAGGGCTCCACGGGCAAGGCCACCTTCAACAACGGCGCGACAGTGAACAGCGGCGGCGACCTGATCGTCGGCAAAGGCGGATCGGCCGACCTGACCCTCAAAAACGGCTCCAAGGCCCGCTCCCAGGGCGACACCCTGATCGGCGCAGACCGCGGTGCTTCCGGCACCCTGATCGTCGACAGCGGCTCGACGCTGACCAGCGACAAGCGGCTGGTAGTCGGCGGCGCCGGCAACGGCACCCTGCAAATCAAGAACGGCGGCCAGGTCACCAGCCAGGACAGCATCATCGCCGCCGACCTGGGTTCCAATGGCAGCGCCAGCCTCGATGGCACCGACAGCCTGTGGAAGACCCTCGGCGACATGACCGTCGGCCAAGCCGGCAGTGGCTCGCTGCTGCTCACCAACGGCGCCAAGGTGCAGACCGCTGGCAACACCGTCCTCGGTGCACACAAAGGCTCAAGCGGTACGCTCAGTGTCGACAACAGCACACTGTCCACCGACAAGACGCTGCTGGTTGGCGGCGCCGGCAACGGCACCGTGGAAATCAAGAACGGCGGCCAGGTCACCAGCCAGGACGGCATCATCGGTGCCAACCAGGGCACCAATGGCAACGCCAGCATCGACGGCGCGGGCAGCCTCTGGGAAACCCTCGGCGACCTGACCGTGGGCCAGGGTGGTAACGCCAGCCTGGTGCTCGCCAACCAGGGCGTGGCCAAAGTAGGCAGCGGCATCCTGCGGATCGCCGCCGACGGCACCTCCAATGCCGCTCTTTATGTGGGAGCGACTAGCGACAAGGCCGCCGACGCCAAGGGCGCGGGCAAGCTGGAAGCCAAACGCGTAGTCTTCGGCCAGGGCCAGGGCCTGGTCCAGTTCAACCACAACGACCAAAACTACCAGTTCGATGCCGGCTTCGAAGGTCAGGGCCGCATCAATCACATCGCCGGGCAAACCGTGTTCAACGGTGACTCCAGCCACTTCACCGGCCAGTTGAATGTCAAAGGCGGCGAACTGCTGCTGAACAACGTCATGGCCGGGCAAGTACAGGTCGACAAGAACGCCAGCCTGCACATCGGTGCCTTCAACGGCAGCCAAGGCGAAGTGCTCAGCGACATCGGCAACGATGGCCAGGTGGTGTTCGATCGCAACAACCAGTACCAGTACGACCACGTCATCTACGGCAGCGGCTCGGTCGAGCAGCGCGGCACGGGGTCCAGCGTGCTCACCGGCGAAAACACCTACAAGGGCGGCACGCTGATCAGCAACGGCACCCTGCAACTGGGTGCCGGCGCGAATGGCGGCAACAGCGGTTCGATTCTTGGCGACGTGCAGATCGACGCGCCCGGCAGCCTGGTGTTCAACCGTGCCAACGGCTACACCTTCGGCGGCGCCCTCTCCGGCACCGGCACGCTCTATAAGCGCGGTGCCGGGCGCACCGAGCTGAGCGGCGACAGCTCGGCCTTCCACGGCCGCAGCCTCGTCGAATCGGGCATCCTCGCCGTCAACGGCAAGCTCGGCGGCTCGACCGACGTATATGACGGTGCAACCCTGGCCGGCAACGGCCAGGTCGGCAACGTCACCCTGCACAAAGGCGCGACCATCGCCCCCGGCAACTCCATCGGCACCCTGACCCTGGCCGGCGACCTCGACCAGCACAGCGGTTCGACCTTCCACGCCGAACTGCTGAGCACTGGGGCCAACGACCGACTGCTGGTGAACGGCGCGGCGCGGCTCGAGGACGGCAGCATCATCAAGGCGGACAAACTCGACAGCAAACGCTACGAGCTGGACCGTCGCTACCTGGTGCTGGCGACCGAGAAAGGCCTGAGCGGGCGCTACAAGCTGACGGGCGATACCTGGGTCTCGACCTTCTATGACCTGGTGGACAACTACGACAGCCACAACGCTTACCTGGATGTGCAGCAGACGCGCCTGTTCCAGGAAGCCGCCTTCACCCGCAACCAGCGGGCCACGGCCACCGCGGCACAAAGCCTGAAAGGCGCGGCCGTGCCGGCGCTGACGCCACCGGTGCACAACAAGCTGTTCGAGGCCATCGCCTATCTGCCCGATGACCACCAGGCTCGCGATGCCTTCGATCAACTGTCCGGCGAGTTCCACAACTCCACCCGTTCGGCGCTGGTCCAGGACAGCCGCCTGGTTCGCGACGCGGCGAACACCCGCCTGCGCTCGGCGACTGCCGCCCAGGCCCGTGACACCGCGAGCGACACTCACTCCGGCCTGACCCCGTGGATCACCACGCTGGGCAACTGGGGCGAAGTCAAGGGCGACAGCAATACCGCCAACCTGCGCAGCGACACCAAGGGTTTCCTGACGGGTGTCGATACCGCGGTCGGTGACAGCGGCCATGTCGGCGTGCTGACCGGCTACAGCCGCACCGAACTGAAGAGCTCGTCACGCGACTCCTCGAGCGACAACGACAACATCCACCTGGGTGTCTATGGCGGAACACAGGTCAGCGGCTTCGACCTGCGCGGCGGCATGGCGTACACCTGGAGCCGGATCGACGCCAAGCGTTCGGTGAACTTCGCCGGCTACAGCGACCACCTGAAGTCCAAGCATGACGCCAACACCCTGCAAGCCTTCGGCGAACTGGGCCGGCGCTTCGACCTCAGCCCTTCGGTACAGCTGGAACCCTTCGCCAACCTGGCCTATGTGCAGGTCAAGAGCGAAGGCTTCAAGGAACGCGGCGGTCCTGCGGCCCTGCGCGCCAAGCACGCGTCGGACGAGCAGACCTTCTCCACCCTGGGTCTGCGCGCCAGCGCCGACAAGCAGCTGGAAAACGGCAAGTTGCTCACTGTGTATGGCAGCGCCGGCTGGAAACACGCCCTGAACGGCATCACACCGTCCAACACCTACCGTTTCGACGGCAGCGATGCGTTCCGTATCGAAGGTGCGGCCTACTCGCGCAACAGCGCGGTGGTCGAAGCCGGAGTGGAAACCCGGGTGACTCCCGAGCTGAGCCTGGGCGCCGCCTACAACGGGCAACTGGGCAGCGGCGCCAGCGAACATGGCCTGAGCCTGAACGCCAGCTACCGCTTCTGACCCCGCCCTGATCACGCAGCGGCGGCCCCGCCGCTGCGTGTTGTGGATTGACCGGCAAGGTACACTTGCCGGTCTTTTTTTGCCTTTCGTCAAGGCATGCCTCCAGCAACAACAGGGGCATCCGTGACGGTCATTCAATACCCGGCGCTCTAGCGCCGGGCATTGGCCTATACCTGGCTTATGGCGACGTCAAGGTAATCAGGTACATCCCCGAGTTGACCGGTTTGCCTGCCTCATCGACCAGCGCATATTGCTGATCGTAGTAGCGCCCTTCCTTGCCGCTGTCCGTGACCAGCTTGACGTTGACTGGCGATTTGCCGATGGCCGTCACCGAGCTCGATGGGCCGACGCCGTGTACACGAATGTCGTTGCCGCGGGAAAACTGTGGGCACTGGCGAAGATTCAACGCCGCCCCGCCTTGGGCAGTCGAGCTTGGCGTGCAAGGTTCCTCGACGATGCTGCCGTGAAAATAAATCGTTCCCTGAATGCTTTGAGGGGCTGCGGAACAGATTCCACTCAAGCCTAGAAACATGCCGACACCTGCCAAAACCAGCTTGCTACTCATTCTGACTATCTCCATTGGGCCTGAAGAGTATGTCGTCAGTGTAGAAGAAATCTTTAATTTTTAAGGTTTGTCCTATTCCCAACCAATCAATAAATAGGGTAAAAGCGAATACAAATTAATGGCAATGAGCCATCATTGCTATCGGCCAGTCCTGGCCAATCTGAAGGGCGCACCCAGGCAAAAAAAGGCGCAGCCCTCGCTCAAGTCGAAAGCTGCGCCCGGCCCTCATGAATCAGCTGTTTTTGCGGAACACAAACACCAACCCGACGATGATCAACAGCATGCCGAGCACGCTCAGCAGTGCCAGCCGATTACCGAAGAACAGGTAGTCCATCACGGCCGTCACCGCCGGCACCAGGTAGAACAGGCTGGTGACATTCACCAGATTGCCGCGAGCGATCAGCCGGTACAGCAGCAAGGTCGCCAGCACCGAGACCACCAGCCCCATCCACAGCGCCGGGACGATAAAGCCGACGCTGTGCTCGAAGCGAAACGGCTGGAACGGCACGAACAGCGCGCACAGCAACAGCCCCGCCAGGTACTGCACCGGCAGGGTGCCCAACGGGTTGTCGCTGATGCGCTTCTGCATGATCGAGCCCAGGGTCATGCTCACCAGGGCCAGCAGGCCGAAGAGCATCCCGGCCAGCGACATGCCGGCCAGACCGATTCCCTGATAGACCACCATGATCAACCCGGCCAAACCCAGCGCCAGACCGAACATCCGGCTCCAGGAGCGCTGACGCTCCATGATCACCACGGTGAGGATGGGTTGTACTCCCATGATGGTGGCCATCACTCCGGGGGTGACCTTCAGGTCCAGGGCCAGCAGGTAGAAGATCTGGTATGCCCCCAGCAACACCAGCCCGGTGGCCACCGCGTACAGCATCGGCTTGCGCCCGCGGGGCAAACGCAGCTTGAGCAGGGGAATCAACAGCACCAGCCCGCACAGGGCGATGGCAAAACGGAACAACAGGAAGGCAAAGGGCGAGGCATGGGCCAGCCCCCATTTGGAGAAGATCGCCCCACTGCTCCAGAGCAGGACGAACAGGCTCGTGGAAGCCGCCGCAAGCGCGGACTTTTTCGATATGAACAACATGGAATACCACCTGTAATCAGGCAAATAGCCAACTCAGCCGAGGCTGAAATTCAGTAGTTTTTTCTGGCGGGCGCGGGCAACAGCAGAGGTTGCCGATCAGCCCCGTACGACGACGCCCGGCGGCGATACGACGGCGCACACCGGCGTGCTACTGACAGGTGGGGGGTAATGACTGATCTGCACAGGCTGCGGGTTCCCGCACGGCACGACGCCAGCGTTGACCGCTGAATCGACTACCGCGTTGATGAGGGAATGAGGCATGTGCTGATCTTTCTGAAGTGGAAGGTGAATCTTCTGATACACCGGGCGCCGACTATAACCAGCGCCCGATATTCATTGCAACGCCTTATCCGAACAGCCAGTAACCCAGGGCGGTCAGGACCACCACCGCCAGCACCGGACGCATGACGCGGTAGAGCTTCGGATTGCGGCGCTTCCATTGCTTGACCACGCCACTGGTGCGGTCGCTGAAACGCTTGCTCCAGGCATAGGCCTGGTTGATCCCGCCGACGCGCTCGTCGTCGAGGTTCTGCGGCGCGGTGGCACGCCCCAGCCAGGCGCTGATCCAGCGGTTGATGCGGGTCATCAGCGGGTTGCTCAGCGGACGCTCGATGTCGCAGAACAGAATGACCCGGGTCTTGTCGGTCTCGTTTTTGACCCAGTGCACATAGGTTTCATCGAACATCACGTCTTCGCCATCGCGCCAGGCGTAGACCTGGCCGTCGACGAAAATCCGGCAGTCGTCGGAGTTCGGCGTGGACAGGCCCAGGTGATAACGCAGGGAACCGGCGAACGGATCGCGGTGCGGGTTCAGATGGCTGCCACCGGGCAGCAGGGCGAACATCGCGCCCTTGACGTTGGGAATGCGGCTGACCAGTTCAACGGTCTTCGGGCACAGCAACTCGGCCGACGGCAGCGGTTTGTCGTACCACTTGAGGTAGAAACGCTTCCAGCCCTTCTTGAAGAACGAACCGAAACCGGCGTCGTTGTTCTTCTCGGCGGCGCGGATGTAACCCTCGTCGAACAAATGCATGGCTTCGTCGCGGATCACTTCCCAGTTGTCCTTGAGCACATCCAGCTCGGGAAACTTGCTGCGGTCCAGGTAGGGCTTGGAAGGCACACCGGAAAACAGGTACATCAAGGCGTTATAAGGAGCGAACAGCGCCGAATGGTTGACGAACTGACGCAGCACCGGCAGTCGAGCCTTGCCGCGTAAATGCACGTAGAGAGTGCTGCCGATGAATAGCAGCAACACCGCGGACTTGGCGGCAAACGAAAGGCTCATGCAATATCTCCTTGAAATAATCACCGGAGGGGCAGCATTCATCCGGCATGGCAGCCGGCCATGATAAACACTCCTGGCCCCTGGAAAAACCCGCAAAAACCGACAATCAGTGTTAACGGTCGTGCAATAAAACGCTGATTAACACACGCCAGCTGAACGCCAGCTGATGCAGGTCAGTACACATGCAACATGCCCTGCACGCCTTCGATCGCCGGCAAGCGGGCTCGCCGGCGATCACTCCCACGGCCTTACTGCTGGTTCTCCTGCTCGGTGAACAGGTCGCTGAACAGCATGCTCGACAGATAACGTTCACCCGAATCCGGCAGCACCACCACTATAGTCTTGCCTTGCATCTCGGGGGTTTCCGCCAGGCGCACCGCCACCGCCATCGCCGCGCCGCAGGAGATGCCACAGAGGATCCCCTCCTCCTGCATCAGGCGCAGGGCCATGGCCTTGGATTCCTCGTCGCTCGCCAGCTCGACCCGGTCGACCATCGACAGGTCGAGATTGCTCGGCACAAAACCGGCACCGATGCCCTGGATCTTGTGCGGGCTGGGCTTGATCTCTTCGCCGGCCAGCTTCTGGGTGATCACCGGCGAGACGCTCGGCTCCACCGCCACCGACAGGATAGGTTTGCCCTGGGTCTTTTTGATGTAACGGGACACCCCGGTGATGGTGCCACCGGTGCCGACGCCCGCCACCAGCACGTCCACCGCGCCATCGGTATCATTCCAGATTTCCGGACCGGTGGTTTTTTCGTGGATCGCCGGGTTGGCCGGGTTATCGAACTGCTGCGGCATGAAGTATTTGTCAGGGTCGCTGGCGAGGATTTGCGCGGCCTTCTCGATCGCCCCTTTCATGCCCTTGGCCGGTTCGGTCAGCACCAGCTCGGCCCCCAGGGCCTTGAGTACCTTGCGCCGCTCGATGCTCATCGACGCCGGCATGGTCAGGACCAACTTGTAGCCACGGGCCGCGGCGACGAACGCCAGGCCGATGCCGGTGTTACCCGAGGTCGGCTCGATGATGGTCATGCCCGGCTTGAGTTTGCCGCTGCTTTCCGCGTCCCAGATCATGTTCGCGCCGATCCGGCACTTCACCGAATAACCCGGGTTGCGCCCTTCGATCTTGGCCAGGATGGTGACGCCGCGGGGCGCGATGCGGTTGATCTGCACCAGCGGCGTATTGCCGATGGAATGGGCGTTGTCAACGAAAATGCGGCTCATGGCTGGGTCCTTGTACAGCGTGAAAGGAAGTCTTCAAGGGTATGCCTCGCACCCATGAGCGTCCAGTCGGGACGAACGACTGCGATGCCGGGGAGTCAATCGCTATAAGGCACATGGCTGGAGACTCATGCTCATGAAACGTCGCTACAGTTGGCCCCTGTGGACCCTCGCCGGGGTGCTGGTGCTGCTGGTTGCCCTGCACATCGCCCTGCCCTATCTGGTGCGCGATTACCTCAATGACCGCCTCGCCAACATGGGCGACTACCGCGGCCAGATCGCCGATGTCGACCTGGCCCTGTGGCGCGGTGCCTATCGGATCAACGGCCTGAAAATCGTCAAGGTCGACGGCAAGGTGCCGGTGCCGTTCGTCAATGCACCGCTGGTCGATCTGTCGGTGAGCTGGCACTCCCTGTGGTACGACCATGCGGTGGTGGCCGAAGTGCAATTCGTCAGGCCGCAGGTCAACTTCGTCGACGGCGGCGCCAACAAGAAGAACTCGCAAACCGGTGAAGGCACCGACTGGCGGGCCCAGCTGAACAAACTGCTGCCCATCACCCTCAACGAAGTACAGGTCAGCGACGGCAAGATCAGTTTCCGTAACTTCCACTCCAAACCGCCGGTGAACATGAGCGCCACCCAGGTCAACGCCAGCGCCTACAACCTGACCAACGTGGTCGACACCCAAGGCAAACGCGACGCCCGCCTCGAAGGCAAGGCCCTGCTGCTGGGCCATGCGCCCCTGGAAACCAACGCCACCTTCGACCCGCTGAGCGACTTCCAGGACTTCGAGTTCCGCCTGCGCGTGCGGGATATCGAACTCAAGCGCTTGAACGACTTCGCCGGCGCCTATGGCAAATTCGACTTCAACGCCGGCCACGGCGACCTGGTGATCGAAGCCGAAGCCAACAAGGGCCAGCTCACCGGCTATATCAAGCCGCTGCTGCGCGATGTCGATGTGTTCAATTGGCAGCAGGATGTCGAGAACAAGGACAAAGGGATATTCCGCTCGATCTGGGAAGCCCTGGTGGGGGTCAGTGAAACCGTGCTGAAAAACCAGGGGAAAAACCAGTTCGCCACCCGGGTCGAACTCAAAGGCAGCGTACATCAGCGTGATGTCAGCGCATTCCAGGCTTTTTTGCAGATTTTACGCAATGGTTTCATCGAGGCCTTCAATGCCCAGTATGAGCGTCCCAAGCCATCCGCTGACTGAGTCACCACGTGACGCCCCATTCAGAGACTGAATGGGGCGTCTGCGTTCACAGTCGACCGGACGGCGCGCTATAGTCGGCCATTCGTGTTTTATTCTTCCGACCTGCTGATGCATGTCGGCGTTACCGTTCGAGGAATTGCAGATGAAGTTCGAAGGCACCCGCGCGTACGTCGCCACCGATGACCTGAAGCTGGCAGTCAATGCCGCCATCACCCTGGAGCGGCCGCTGCTGGTCAAGGGCGAACCGGGCACCGGCAAGACCATGCTCGCCGAGCAACTGGCCGAGTCCTTCGGTGCCAGGCTGATCACCTGGCACATCAAGTCCACCACCAAGGCTCACCAGGGCCTGTACGAGTACGACGCGGTGAGCCGCCTGCGCGATTCGCAGCTGGGCGTGGACAAGGTGCATGACATCCGCAACTACCTGAAGAAGGGCAAGCTGTGGGAGGCCTTCGAATCCGAGGAGCGGGTGATCCTGCTGATCGACGAAATCGACAAGGCCGACATCGAGTTCCCCAACGACCTGTTGCAGGAACTCGACAAGATGGAGTTCTACGTCTACGAAATCGACGAAACCATCAAGGCCAAGCAGCGCCCGATCATCATCATTACCTCCAACAACGAGAAAGAGCTGCCGGACGCCTTCCTGCGCCGCTGCTTCTTCCACTACATCGCCTTCCCCGACCGCACCACCCTGCAGAAAATCGTCGACGTGCACTACCCGGACATCAAGAAAGACCTGGTCAGCGAAGCGCTGGACGTGTTCTTCGACGTGCGCAAAGTGCCGGGCCTGAAGAAGAAGCCTTCGACCTCCGAGCTGGTGGACTGGCTCAAGCTGCTGATGGCCGACAACATCGGCGAAGCGGTGCTGCGCGAACGCGATCCGACCAAGGCCATCCCGCCGCTGGCCGGCGCCCTGGTGAAGAACGAGCAGGATGTGCAGTTGCTGGAACGCCTGGCATTCATGAGCCGTCGCGGCACCCGCTAGGCTCTGCCCAGAAGCTGCCTGCGCGTCGATCATGCTGCGTTAAAAACAGGCTCGGAATGCTCATTTAGGCCCCTAAACTCCGCTTCCTCGCCTGTTTTTGCCTTGCCTGATCGCCGCTCGGCGAGCTTCTGAACAGACCCAAAGATTATTGGAGAGCGATAGTCATGCTGCTCAACCTATTCAATGAAATGCGCGCCGCCAAGGTTCCGGTGTCGGTGCGCGAGCTGCTCGACCTGATCAACGCGCTCAAGCAGCGCGTGACCTTCGCCGACATGGACGAGTTCTATTACCTGTCCCGGGCGATCCTGGTGAAGGACGAGCGGCACTTCGACAAGTTCGACCGCGCGTTCGGCGCCTACTTCAACGGCCTGGAAAAACTCGACGACCACCTGCAGGCGCTGATCCCCGAGGATTGGTTGCGCAAGGAGTTCGAGCGCTCGCTGACCGATGAGGAACGGGCGCAGATCCAGTCCCTCGGCGGCCTGGACAAGCTGATCGAAGAGTTCAAGAAGCGCCTGGAAGAACAGAAGGAACGCCATGCCGGCGGCAATAAGTGGATCGGCACCGGCGGCACCAGCCCCTTCGGCTCCGGCGGTTTCAACCCGGAAGGCATCCGCGTCGGCGACGCCGGCAAGCGCCAGGGCAAGGCGGTCAAGGTCTGGGACCAGCGCGAGTACAAGAACCTCGACGACTCGGTGGAACTGGGCACGCGCAACATCAAGGTGGCCCTGCGCCGCCTGCGCAAGTTCGCCCGCCAGGGCGCGGCGGACGAGCTGGACATCGATGGCACCATCGACCACACCGCCCGCGACGCCGGCCTGCTGAACATCCAGATGCGCCCGGAACGGCGCAACAGCATCAAGCTGCTGTTGCTGTTCGATATCGGCGGCTCCATGGATACCCACGTGAAGATCTGCGAGGAGCTGTTCTCGGCCTGCAAGACCGAGTTCAAGCACCTGGAGTACTACTACTTCCACAACTTCATCTATGAATCGGTGTGGAAGAACAACCTGCGTCGCGGCTCGGAACGCACCTCGACCCAGGACGTGCTGCACAAGTACGGCGCCGACTACAAAGTAATCTTCGTCGGCGACGCCGCCATGGCGCCCTACGAAATCACCCAGGCCGGCGGCAGCGTCGAGCACTGGAACGAAGAAGCCGGTTATGTGTGGATGCAGCGCTTCATGGAAAAGTACAAGAAGCTCATCTGGATCAACCCCTACCCGAAAGACACCTGGGGCTACACCGCCTCGACCAACATCGTGCGCGAGCTGATCGAAGACCAGATGTACCCGCTGACCTTGCGCGGCCTGGAAGAAGGGATGCGGTTTCTCTCCAAATAGGATCCCGTCCAACGCGATCCCTGTAGCCGCTGCCGCAGGCTGCGATAAGGCCCGAAGGGCCTTCAAGCGGACTCAAGAGCGCGTCTGCTTCGCAGCCGATCGCAGCCTGCGGCAGCGGCTACATCGGTTCAGACAAACCGCCGCAAAAACTCGATCTGCTGCCGATACGCCGTCTCCTGCACCACCGGCGTCAGGCGCACTTCGCTGCCCGGCAGGCATTGCGCCAGCCGCGCCAGCGCCAGGGGCGTCAAGGCCCCCAGCCGTGGATACCCGCCAATGGTCTGCCGGTCGTTAAGCAGCACGATCGGTTGGCCGTCCGGTGGCACCTGGATCGCGCCCAGGGGAATGCCTTCGGAAATCATCGGCGCCCCCTGATAACGCAGTGACGGCCCCAGCAGGCGCATGCCCATGCGGTCGGCGCGACTGTCCAGGGTCCAGGCGCTGTTGAAGGCATCGAACAGGCTCTGCCCGCTGAACTGGCCGATCTGCGCCCCGAGAATCACCTCCAGCGGCGCCTTCGATCGCAGGTCCGGCAGTTGCTTGCCTGACAGCACCTTGAGGTTCGTCCCCGCCCCGCAATACTCCAGCCGCGCGCCCACGGCCAGCGGCCGGCCGAAACCGTCGAGCCCGCCCAGCTCCTCGCGGACCACGCTGGCGCAACTGCCCAGTACCTTGGGCGCGTTGAAACCGCCGGGCGCCGCCAGGTAGGCCCGCGCCCCCTGGTACGGCTGGGTAAAACGCAAGCGCTGGCCTTTTTGCAGGATAAAGCTGCGCCCCGGGCTGAGCGGACGCTCGTCGATACAAGCCCCCAGGTCGGCGCCGGCCAGTGCCAGCAGGCACAGTTCCTCGGCGACCACGCTGAAACCGCCCAGGGTGATCTCGATCACCGGCGCATCCAGGGCGTTGCCCAGCAGCCAGTTGGCCCAGGACATCGACACCCAGTCCAGCGCGCCGCCCTGGGTCACGCCCAGGTGCCGCACGCCAAAGCGACCGGCATCCTGCAACAGGCACAAAGGCGTGCTGGCTTCGATCGTCAGGCGGCTCATGCCAGTGCCTCCAGCAGTGGCGTGTCGTCACCGCCCAGGCGGATGAATTCGGCGTGGTCCACCGCGGCGAAACGCACGCTGTCGCCCGGTTGCATCAGGCTGTAGCCATCGCGCTCGCGATCGAACAGGCGGCTCGGTGTGCGCCCGATCAGGTTCCAGCCCCCCGGCGACACCACCGGATAAGCCGCGGTCTGCCGTTCGGCAATGCCGACGCTGCCCGCCGCCACGCGCTTGCGCGGGGTATCCAGGCGGGGGGCGGCCAGCACTTCGTCCACCAGCCCCATAAAGGCGAAACCCGGGGCGAAACCCAGGGCGAACACCTGGTATTCACGCTCGCTGTGGCAACGGATCACCTCGTTCACCGACAGGCCACTGCGCCGCGACAACAGGCTCAGCTCCGGGCCAACGCTGAGGTCGTACCAGACCGGCAGCACATGGCGCTGGCCGCCGGTGCGCGAGTCCGGCGTGAGATCGGTCAGGGCCAGATCGATCAGTTCCCGCGCCTGGGACGGGCTCAGGGCAGTCAGGTCGTAGTGCACCATCAGCGTGGTATAGGACGGCACCAGATCGATCAACCGCCCGCCGAAGGCCGTCCGCAGGCGCTCGCTGGCGGCGAGCATCCACGGCATGTTGGCCTCGGCGATGGCATCGAACAGGCGCACCATCAGGCAGTCGATGGCCACCACTTCAAGGCGTATTTTCATGCTGGCAACTGCTGAAGGGCCGCGCGGATACGCTGCACGGCGGCCACCGAACTGGCGTTGTCGCCGTGCACGCACAGGGTATTGGCCTTGAGGTGCAAGGCGCTGCCGTCGCTGGCCAGCAGCGCGTCGCCGCGGGCGATGGTCAGGGCCTGGGCGATGATCTTTTCCGGGTCGTGATGCACCGCCCCCGGCAGTTGCCGCGAAACCAGGTGACCGGCGTTGTCGTAGGCACGGTCGGCGAAGGCTTCGAACCACAGGGTCACGCCGAATTCGTCACCCAGGGCCTGGGCCGCGCCGTTGTCACGGGTGGCCATCAACATCAGCGGCAGCGTCTTGTCGTAGGCGGCCACCGCCTGGATCACCGCGCGCAACTGCGCCGGGTTGGCCATCATGTCGTTGTACATGGCGCCATGGGGTTTGACGTAGCTCACCCGAGTACCCTGGGCCCGGCAGATGCCGTCGAGGGCACCGATCTGGTAGTGCAGCAGGTCCTGCAGTTCCTGGGCGCCGTAGGCCATGGAGCGGCGGCCGAAACCGGCCAGGTCCTGGTACGCCGGATGCGCGCCGATGCGCACGTCATTGGCCAGGGCCAGGCTGACGGTCTTGCGCATGATGCTCGGGTCGCCGGCATGGAAACCGCAGGCGATGTTGGCGCAATCGATGAACGGCATCACCTCGGCATCCAGGCCCATGGTCCAGTTGCCAAAGCTTTCGCCGATGTCGCAATTCAATAACAGGCGGCTCACGGTCAGTGCTCCTGTAGCGTTTGTCGTGTTGGCTGCGGGGATCGCGCGGGATGCCCACAGATTATCAGTTAGCGCGCTTCGAGTTGTTTGCCACGGGTTTCCGGCAGGCTCAGGGCCGCCAGGACCACGATGCCGTAGGACACAGCGGCGAAGGTGCCGATGGCCGCGCCCAGCGGGATGTGCTGGCTGAGCAGGCCGATCAGCAGCGGGAACAGGGCCGCCAGCGCCCGGCCGCTGTTGTAGCAGAAGCCCTGGCCCGAACCGCGGATCCGCGTAGGGAACAGCTCCGTCAGGAAGGCGCCCATGCCGCTGAAGATCCCCGAAGCGAAGAAGCCCAGGGGAAAGCCCAGCCACAGCATCACCGCGTTGCTCACCGGCATTTGCGTGTAGAGCAGGACGATGGTGAAGGAACCGGCGGCGAACAGGACGAAGTTCTTCTTGCGTCCGAGAATGTCGGTCAGATAGGCGCTGATCACATAGCCCACATAAGAACCGAAGATCACCATCGCCAGGTAGCCGCCGGTGCTCAGCACGCTCAAGCCGCGCTCGGTCTTGAGGAAGGTTGGCAGCCAGAACGTGATGGCGTAGTAGCCGCCCTGGGCGCCGGCCGCGAGCAGCGACGCGCGCAGGGTGGTGCTGAGAATGCCGGGGGCGAAAATCTCGTAGAAGCGCGAGGGGTTGTCGGGCACTTCCCGGGCCCGGGTTTGCCGGTAGACCTCCGGGTCCTTGACCAGGCGACGGACGAAGATCACGAAGATCGCCGGCAGAATGCCCAGCAGAAACAGGGCGCGCCAGGCGTCTTCCGGCGGCAGCAGGGAATACATCAATGCATAGAGCAGCGCCGTGATGCCCCAGCCCAGGGCCCAGCCGGACTGCACCATGCCCACTGCCTTGCCGCGGTTTTCCGCGCGGATCACTTCGCCGATCAACACCGCGCCGGCGGTCCACTCGCCACCGAAACCGAAGCCCATCAGGGTTCGGGCGATCAGCAGTTGCTCGTAGTTCTGCGCCAGGCCACAGAGAAAGGTGAAGAAGGCGAACCAGAGCACGGTCAGTTGCAGGGTGCGCACCCGGCCGATGCGATCGGACAGGATGCCGGCGATCCAGCCGCCCAGGGCGGAAGCCAGCAAGGTGCTGGTGTGGATCAGGCCGGCCTCGGCGGAGCTGATGCCCCACAGCGCAATCAGGGTCGGGATGACGAAGCTGAGCATCTGGGTGTCCATGCCATCCAGGCCGTAACCGGCCTTGCAGCTCCAGAACGTGCGGCGTTCCTGCTGGTTGATGTCGCGGTACCAGTCGAAGGGGCCGGCGCGGCCTTTGGCCTTGCTGGCGGCGAGCGTGTCGGGCGCACTCATGGCAAATCTCCACCTTGGTTTTATTGGTATTGTTCTGGGCCCCGACGACGCTTATCGTGAGACGCAGCGATTTTTGGCACCCGCGCCCTGCCCCGTCCAACTAATAAAAACCGCCTCCAGACATAAGAAAAGTTGATCGCATGAACCTCAAGTTTCTTGAAACCTTTGTCTGGGTGGCGCGCCTGAAAAGCTTTCGCCTGACCGCCGACAAACTCTTCACCACCCAGGCATCGATCTCCAGCCGCATCGCCGTGCTCGAGGGCGAACTGGGGGTGAAGCTGTTCCTGCGCGACTCGCGCGGCGTGAGCCTGACCCCGGAAGGCCTCAAGGTGCTCGACTATGCCGAGCAGATGATGGACACCATGCAGGCGCTCAAGCAGTCGATCGAGACCCGTTCGAGCAAGGTCGGGCGGATTCGCATCGGTGTCATGGACACAGTGATCCACACCTGGCTCAGCCCTCTGGTGGCACGGATGATGGACTGCTATCCCCAGGTGGAAATCGAGCTGGTGGCCGACACCTCGCTGAACCTCTGCGACCAGTTGCAAAAAGGCTTTCTCGACCTGATCCTGCAAACCGACCTGCTGCGCCAGGAATCCATTCGCAGCCTGGAACTGGCCAGCCACCCCATGGGCTGGATAGTCGCCAGCCACTCGATCTACAACCGCGAGTACGCCAACCTGGCCGAGCTGGCTCGGGAACGCATCATCACCTACTCGAAGAACTCCCTGCCGCACCAGGAAGTGCTGAGCCTGATGCAGGCCAACGGCGTGACCGCCCCACGGCTCAACTGCGTGAACTCGGTGTCGGCCATTACCCGCCTGCTGCGCGACGGCTTCGGCATCGGCGCCTTGCCGCCGGTGCTGGTCAGCGAGGAACTGGCGCGCGGCGAACTGACCCTGCTGGCCATCGACCAGCGCCCGCCGAACCTGCAGGTGGTGGTGTCATGGCGGGTGGGGGTCGAACTGGTGGAAGAGATGGTGGTGCTGTGCCAGCAAGTGCTGGAAAGTTATGCGCGCAAGGTGGGGCCGGACTATATCGTGCTGGCGGGCTGATCTACCGCGAAGGCCTTTGTAGCCGCTGCCGAAGGCTGCGATCGCGGGCGCAGCCTGCGTGAATCGGCTCGAAGAGTGTTTGTGAGCCAGCCATCTTTGCGGTTGCTGCGCAACCGATCGCAGCCTGCGGCAGCGGCTACAGGGATCGCGGCGTCCGTGTAGCCGCTGCCGAGCCTGCGAGGCTGCGAACGGCAACGCAGTTGCCGCACAACCTGTATCCGCGATCTGCCTGGAAACACGCCTCGGCTGGTTTACGACGGCTGCGCCGTCGATCGCAGCCTGCGGCAGCGGCTATATCACAAGCCCTTCAAGTCACGCTCTTCGATCGGCCGGCTCTGGCGCAGGCGCTTGCCGCCAAGCACCACCCAGTCGATCAGGCGATACAGGCATTCCAGGCCGAACGACAGCAGCAAGGCGCCGCTCATGGCCCAGATCATCGCTTGCGGGGTCAGCAGGATCTGGTAGCTGTAGCCGTTCCAGGTTTCCTGGCGGATATCCGGGTCGGCGGCCAGCACCACTTGCAGCAGGCGGATGTACCAAGGGCCCTGCATGGCCTGGAACTGCTTGTCCAGGGCGCGCTGGCGAACCAGCAGATTGCCCAGGCTGTCGGCATCGCTGCGAAACACCGGATCGTCGCTGGCCCGATAGTGGGCGACCAGCGCTTGCAGATCGCCCTTGAAGAACTGGTTGGCGGTGCCCTGGAACCCTTGCAGGCCGGCCTGGGCCTCGATCAGGTGAGCCTCGACACGCTTGGCGTAATCGCTGATGAAACCCGGCACCTGGACGCCGATCAACAGCCCCGCCGCAAACAGCACCAGCCGCAGATAACTGAGCAACATAGGGGATGTCCTTATTCGGTCTGGCCGTGCAGCACGCATTCACCGCGCCGCCACAGGCTCCATTGGCCCGGCTCGTAGCGAGTCCAGGTTTCGTTTTCGGTCAAAGGTTCGGTGGCGATCACCGTCACCACGTCGTTGGGCGTGGTTTCCGCCTGGAAGTCGACGATCACATCGACGTCCTTCAGGCGGGCCGGGCCAAAGGGCGCGCGGCGGGTGATCTGCGCCAGCTTGGTCGAGCAATAGCAGAACAGCCAGTCGCCGTCGCTGAGCAGGCAGTTGAACACGCCCTTGCCGCGATATTCGGCGCAGGCGGCCACCAGCGACGGCAGCAGTTCCTCGACTTCCACCGGCTCGGGAAAGGCTTCGCGCACCCGGTTGAGCAGGTCGCAGAAAGCCGCTTCGCTGTCGGTATCGCCCACCGGACGATAGAAGCTGGTGGGGGGCTGGAAGTCCGCCAGCTGGCCGTTATGGGCGAAACACCAGTTGCGCCCCCACAGCTCGCGCACGAACGGATGGGTGTTGGACAGGCAGACCTTGCCGACGTTGGCCTGGCGAATGTGGCCGATCACCACTTCGCTCTTGATCGGGTAGCGCTGAACCAGATTGGCCACTTCCGACTCGCTGCTCGCCGCCGGGTCCTGGAACAGGCGCAGGCCGCGGCCCTCGTAGAAAGCGATGCCCCAGCCGTCGCGATGCGGGCCGGTGCGTCCGCCGCGCTGCATCAGCCCGGTAAAGCTGAACACGATATCGGTCGGTACATTGGCGCTCATGCCCAATAACTCACACATGCTCGGACTCTCGCTTCAATGCGTGTTACAGACGCGGCTCGATCCGCGAACGCTGGGGGTTGCTGGGCACTGGCGGGCGGCCGTAGCGATCGTCGCCAGCGCCGCCGAAAGGCTGGTCGTCCGGCTCTTCGGCATGGGCCGCGGCCTTGGCGGCTTCGGCCTGTTCCTGGCGGGCCTTGGAGGCGCGCTCGATCGGCCAGCGGATCAGGACGAACACCAGGTAGATGCCGAAGGCGATCACGCCGTACATGAACAGGTCGGAGACCGCGCGCCAGGCGTTGTTGCCGACCTTGAACAGCATGTCCAGGGCGGTGATGGCCACGGCCGGGGCGAACATTTCCTTGGCCGGGTCGACCACGGTCGGGCTGAACAGCAGCACCGCCACCAGCACTCGCAGCGGCTCGCGCAGCCAGCGCCACATCCAGCGGGTCAGGCGCATCCACACCAGCAGGCAGCCCAAGGCGGCGAAGGCGTAGAGCCCCCAAGCGATCAGATAGTCGTTCTCGGTCATGGTGTCCATGGCAAGGCAGGCAAAGAGGCGCTTATGATAACGGCTTTTCGCATGCCAGGCTGCACCGCCGTCTGCCGCGCCCTTAATTGTCACCGCCCCGAGAGCCCTTCATGCCCGTATCCGCCCACGTCACCAGCGCCCCGATCGCCCGCAAGGCCGAAGGCCCGGACCCGTACGCCTGGCTCCAGGAGCGCGACACCGACGCCGTGCTCGATTACCTGAAGGCCGAAAACAGCTACCAGGAAGCGGCCCTCGCCGACCAGGCGGCGCTGCGTGAAACCCTGTTCCAGGAAATCAAGGGCCGGATCCTCGAGACCGACCTGTCCCTGCCCTCCCCCTGGGGCCCGTACCTGTATTACACCCGCACCACCGCCGGCGACGAATACGCCCGGCACTACCGCTGCCCGCGCCCGGCCGACGACAGCCTGAGTGTCGACGAAAGCCAGGAACAACTGCTGCTGGACCCCAACGAGCTGGCCAAGGGCGGTTTCTTCTCCCTCGGCGCCTTCAGCATCAGCCCCGACCACCAGCGCCTGGCCTACAGCCTCGATACCAGCGGCGAAGAGGTCTACACCCTGTTCGTCAAGGAGCTGTCCAGCGGCAAGGTCAGCGAACTGGCGTTCGCCGATTGCGACGGCAGCATGACCTGGGCCAACGACAGCCTGACCCTGTTCTTCGGCGAACTGGACGACACCCACCGCCCGCACAAGCTGTTCCGTTATCGCCTGGACGGCACCGCCGCCGAAGAGGTGTTCCATGAGCCGGACGGGCGCTTTTTCCTGCATTGCTACCGCTCAAGCTCGGAGAAACAGCTGCTGCTGTCCCTGGGCAGCAAGACCACCAGCGAGGTCTGGGTACTCGACGCGGCGCAGCCGCAGCAGGCCTTCACCTGCTTGGCGCCGCGGGTCGAGCACCATGAATACGACGTCGATCACGGCCTGCTCGACGGCCAGTGGACCTGGTTTATCCGCAGCAACCGCGACGGCATCAACTTCGCCCTCTACCAGGCGCCGGACCTGGGCACGGTGCCCAGCCAGGCCGACTGGCAGAACCTGATTCCCCATAGCGACAGCGTGATGCTCGAAGGCCTGAGCCTGAACAGCTCGGCCATGACCCTGAGCCTGCGCGAAGGCGGCCTGCCGATCATCGAGGTGCACCCCGAGGGCCTGCCGGCCTATCGCGTGCAACTGCCGGATGCGGCCTACAGCCTGCATGTGCAGAACAGCCTGGAATTCGTCAGCCAACGCATCCGCTTGCGCTACGAAGCGCTGAACCGCCCCGCGCAGATCCGCCAGCTGGATTTGGCCGGCGGCACACAGAAAGTGCTCAAGGAGACCCCGGTGCTGGGCGTGTTCGACCCGGATGCCTATGTCAGCCAGCGCCTGTGGGCGACCGCGGCCGACGGCACCCAGGTGCCGATCAGCCTGGTGATCAAGCGCGAAGCCCTGGGCCGGCCGGCTCCGCTGTACCTCTACGGCTACGGCGCCTACGGCGAAAGCCTCGACCCGTGGTTCTCTCATGCGCGCCTGAGCCTGCTGGAGCGCGGCGTGGCCTTCGCCATTGCCCACGTGCGTGGCGGCGGCGAGCTGGGCGAAGCCTGGTACCGCGCCGGCAAGCAGGAACACAAGCAGAACACCTTCAGCGACTTCATCGCCTGCGCCGAACACCTGATCGCCCAGGGCCTGACCACTTCCGAGCAGTTGGCCATCAGCGGCGGCAGCGCCGGCGGACTGTTGATCGGCGCGGTGCTCAACCAGCGCCCGGAACTGTTCAAGGCGGCGATCGCCGAGGTGCCGTTCGTCGATGTGCTCAACACCATGCTCGACCCCGAGCTGCCGCTGACCGTCACCGAGTACGACGAATGGGGCAACCCGGAGGAGCCCGAGGTCTACGCGCGGATCAAGGCCTACGCGCCGTATGAGAATGTCGAGGCCAAGGCCTATCCGGCGACCCTGGTGATCGCCGGCTACAACGACAGCCGCGTGCAGTACTGGGAGGCGGCCAAGTGGGTGGCCCGGTTGCGCGCCACCAAGACCGACGACCATCTGCTGCTGCTCAAGACCGAGCTCGGCGCCGGCCACGGCGGCATGAGCGGGCGTTACCAGGGATTGCGTGACGTAGCACTCGAATATGCATTTGTTTTCAAGATTCTGGGCATTGCCTGAGGAACTCCGGCCGGCGCTCCTGTCTTAACACCGGAGCGCCGGCCCCAGGCCATACTGCACCTGCCCGGGACCGCAACAGACACAAGAAAAAGACCGTGACGACATGCCAGAACCTACCTTGTTGAACAATGAAATCCGCGACTGGCTGATGGACTGCGGATTGTTCGATCAGCTCTTGCCGGCCGACTTCAATGCCGCCGCCGGCTACTTCAGCATCAGCAGCATCGCCCAGGGCCAGGAGATCTTCCGCGAAGGCGATGCCGGCAGCTTCATGTGCATCATCCATTCCGGCCAGGTGGCGGTGCAGAAGACCAACAGCGAAGGCGTGCGCGTGACCATCGCCACCCTGCGCAGCGGTCGGGCCTTTGGCGAGATGGCGGTGCTCGATGGCGAGCGGCGTTCGGCCAGTTGCGTGGCCGCCAGCGATTGCCGGTTGCTCAACCTGGGCAAGGACTCGCTGGAGAAAATGCTCAACGACGCGCCGAAGATCGCCGCCAAGATCATCCGCGCCCTCGCCGTGTCACTGTCCAAGCGCCTGCGCATGGCCGACGGGCAACTGCTGTCGCAACAGGTCTAGCTACCCGGGGTCCTGGTTTTCGTTTCGTTCTGCTGCAACCCTGGCAAGGTCTGGTCCTTCGGCGGCTTGGGCATGTCGATCGGCGGCAGCAAGGGCGCACCGCCATGGGCCGTGGCCTTGGGGGTGCTGGGGGGCGTGACCTGCGGATAAGGGGTCGGGGTCGCGGTGCCGGGCGAGCCGGCGGCGGGGGCCGGAGTCACGGGCACCGCCTGCAGTTCCTCGGCGTGCACGGCGCTCATCGCGAGCGCCGCACTTAGCAAGAGCGCTGCGCGGGCAATGACCGTTAGAATAGTGCGTTTCATCAATGGCTCCATCGCTATTGTCAGCCCTCAGGCTACTCCCAACCGGGGCGGTTTGCCTTCCTCATTGAGACCCTCATGAAACGTTTCGTTCTGCTGGACACCACCCCGATTCCCGAAAATGGCGGTGCCTTGTGCCTGTTCGAATACGGCGAGGATTTTGTCATCAAGATCCAGGGCGGCGACGGCGGGCAATTGATGAACACGCGCATGCACGGCTCCGAAGACGCCCTGGCGGAAATTCCCTGCCGCAAGGTCGCCGGACGGCCAAATTCGCGGGTGCTGATCGGCGGCCTGGGCATGGGCTTCACCCTCGCCTCGGCCCTCAAGCACCTGGGCAAGAATGCCGAAGTGGTGGTCGCCGAACTGGTGCCGGGGGTGGTCGAATGGAACCGCGGGCCCCTGGGGGAGAAATCCGGCCGGCCGTTGCTCGACCCGCGCACGGTGATCCGCCTGGAAGACGTGGCCAAGGTGCTGCAGGCCGAACCCCAGGGCTTCGACGCGATCATGCTCGACGTCGACAACGGCCCCGAAGGCCTGACCCAGAGGGCCAACAGCTGGCTGTACTCCGCCGCCGGGCTGGCGGCCTGCGCCCGGGCCCTGCGGCCCAAGGGCGTGCTGGCCGTGTGGTCGGCCAGCGCCGACAAGCAATACTCCGACAAGCTGCGCAAGGCCGGCTTCAAGGCCGAAGAAGTGCAAGTCTTCGCCCACGGCAACAAGGGCACCCGCCACACCATCTGGATTGCCGAGAAGCTCAAGGCCTGAGCTAAACTGGGCTCATTACCGTCATTAGTCTTTGCCTAAAGGTGAACCCATGAGTTCGACCAACACTTCCAAGCTCGACCGCATCCTCGCCGACGCCCAGCGCGACCGCGAGATGGGCTACCGCGACAAGGCCTTGAAGATGTACCCGCACGTCTGTGGACGCTGCGCCCGCGAGTTCTCCGGCAAGCGCCTGAGCGAGCTGACCGTGCACCACCGCGACCACAACCACGACAACAACCCGCAGGACGGTTCCAACTGGGAACTGCTGTGCCTGTACTGCCACGACAACGAACACTCGCGCTACACCGACCAGCAGTACTTCGGCGAAGGCTCCCTGAGCACGCCGAAAGTCGCCAAGGCCACCCACAACCCCTTCGCCGCGCTGGCGGGGTTGATGAAGAAAGACGAAGAGTAACCTCCGCTCTTTCCGGTTCGACAGGACCGGTCTCTCGCGGGCAAGCGGCGCACCGGCAGACACTGACCCTGCAGGTGCGCCGCTTGCCCGCGATGCATTTGCCGGATCCAACCGCCGGCCGACAATCCCCGTATAATCGCGATTTTTCTCGAAGGCACCCCGCTCGTGGCAAACAAAAGGTACAGCTGCATTGGTTTGTATAACCCCAAGTCGCCGGAGAACGTCGGTTCGGTGATGCGCGCCGCCGGTTGCTATGGCGTCGCGTCGGTGTTCTACACCGGCAAGCGCTATGAACGGGCCCGCGATTTCGTCACCGACACCAAGAAGGTCCACCAGGACATCCCGCTGATCGGCATCGACGACCTGAAGAAGATCCTGCCCCTGGGCTGCGTGCCGGTGGCGGTGGAACTGGTGGAAGGCGCCCGCTCGCTGCCGGAATACACCCACCCGGATCGCGCGCTGTACATCTTCGGCCCGGAAGATGGCTCCCTGGACAAGGACATCCGCGACTGGTGCGAAGACGTGGTCTACATCCCGACCACCGGCTGCATGAACCTCGCCGCCACCGTCAACGTGGTGCTCTACGACCGCCTGGCCAAGGGCAACAACACCCGCTCCGGCCCCAAGTTCTGAGCACTGCTTCAAGTTCGCCGCACATTCGATGGAACAAGCGCCGCGCCAGCGCAGTCAGCTTTATATCCATCCCTCCTGGAGACAGATCATGAGCGACAGCAAACAACTGGAACCCATCGAAACCACCCCTTTCCAGAGCCCGGCGGAGCAGAACGTACAAGGCTGGGAGCGCATCGGCTCGCTGGCCGGCGGCGTGGTCATGGTCGGCAAGGGCCTGCGCCGTGGCGGTGTGTTCGGCCTGATCCAGGTGGCCATCGGCGGGGTCGCCCTGGCCCGTGGCATCACCGGCCACAGCTCGGCGAAAAGCCTGCTGGAGAAGAGCCGCCAGGATATGAATAACGTACGGGCGAAGATCGAGCGTGCCGGCGCGGAGCTGAAAACCCTCAAGGCCAATGCCGAGGCGGCCACCCGTACCGCGACCGTAACCGGCAACGATTCGTTGAAATCGCCCAAGGCCGGGGTCTGATAGTCGGACGCAGAATTCGCGTTGAATGACAGGACGCTATCGCGAGCAAGCTCGCTCCTACAGGAGAGTGGTGCTTCCCTCGTCAACCTGTAGGAGCATGCTCGCGATGACCGCAAAGCGGTCGACTCCACTAGCGCAATAAATCGCTGTCGAGCACCTTCGACGAGCCGTCCAGCACACTCTCGCTGAGCTGGATGAACTCTTTGGTGCTGACACGCTCCAGACGCATCACCGCCCGGGTCACGTCATCCAGCGAACGCTTGTTGCGGGTCTTCAGGCGGATCTCCCGATCCAGTTCCTGCAACAGCAGCACCGCCCTGGCCACCACCGGTGCGTCCACCTGTTCGCCACGCAGGCTGCTGACGCCGTGGCCGCTCTTGGCCAACCGAGTCTGCAGGGCCTGGTAACGCTCGTCACTCATGCCGCCGGCGCGGCGCATCAATTCGATGGCGTAGTACTCCGCCAGGCCCTCGCCGATCCAGTCGCTGCGTTCGCTGTCATTGATCCGGGCAAAGACCTGGATCACTTCGCGCAACAGCGGGCTGGTGCCGCTCTCGCTGACCAGCGGCAGGCGGCTGTGCAAGAACAGCGAATCGTGCCCGGCCAGGCTGCCGCGCCACATCGGGTCGGCCGCGCCGACGATCAGCAACTTGGTTGGATGACGGGGAAAGGTCGCCTGGATCTGCGGCCAGACGAAGGTCAGCAGGGTCAGCACATCCATGCGCCGCATGCCCTGCCCCTGTGGCGAGGCCACCGTGACCTCGGTCTCCCCCAGCCGCGTGCGACGACTGCCCAGGGCACCGGCCAGCATCCAGCCGGTGGGCCGGTCGAACAGGCGCGCGGGATTATCGATACGGAAACGATTCTTGCCGATCCGCGGCCAGGCGGTTTCCACGCTTTTCCAGCCCGCGGGCAACTCGAACTCCAGGCGCGACACCAGTTCGATGCCGTCCTGCTGGTCGAGCTTCGCCGCCGGCACCAGCGTATCGCCACGCAACAAGGTCCAATGCGGGGTCATGCGGCTGTCGAAACTGTCTTTCTTCAGGCTGTGGCTGATGCGCACCCGGTAGCTCAGGCTGGCCTTGCCGCCGGCCGGGCGCCATACGCCGCGCTGTACCGCGGGAGGCTTGGCCGCGCCGGACTGCCATTGGCCGTCGGCCTTGAAGTCGCTGTAATCGCCACGCGTGCCCAGGTCGAAATCCAGGCTGCGCACCGCCGCGCCGTCCGCCAGGGTCAGGCGCACCTCGGCCTGGTCGCTCTGCGGCAACAGGCGCACGTGGTAATCCAGATCGACTTTTTTCGCCGCCCACCCCGGCGCACTGAGCACCAGCAGCCAACCGGCCAGCGCCAGCCTTGCCCCCACAGCCATACACACTCCTTCGTGAAACAACCTTGAACGCAAGCGCGGCGTACCTTCAGCCGGCGCGGAAAATCAGATGATCTTCCCAGTCCTCTTCGGCCACGCTGCCTTCGGCGAGCATCCGCCCGGATTGGGAAATACGCTCATGGTGCACCGCGTCGCGGTCACCGCACACCAGATGGTGCCAGAGCGGCAGATCCTTGCCCTCGCTGACCAGGCGATAACCGCAGGTCGGCGGCAGCCATTTGAACTCATCGGCCTTGCCCGGGGTGAGCTGGATGCAATCCGGCACCGAGGCGCGGCGGTTGGCGTAGTCGCTGCACTGGCAGGTCTTCAGGTCCAGCAGTTTGCAGGCGATGCGGGTGTAGTAGACGCTGTTGTCTTCTTCATCCTCGAGCTTCTGCAGGCAGCACAGGCCACAACCGTCGCACAACGACTCCCACTCCTCCTGATCGAGTTGTTCGAGGGTTTTGCGGATCCAGAAGGGTTCAACTTTGGCGGCCATGGCTCAGGTAATCGGTATCGGACAGGGAAAAGGCCGCCAGTCTAGTGCCCAAGGCCCCGCGGGCCAAGCGCTGGCGACTGTCGGTAAGGCACTACTTGTCAGGCCGCATGCCGCGCAGTAGCTTTGCCTGTCGCAAAGCCCTATGTCCGCGTGCCAAGGAGCTGTACGAAAAGTCGGCGAGCGAAGGTCAGGCAAGGCAAAAACAGGCGAGGAAGCGGAGTGTAGGGACCTACATGAGCATTCCGAGCCTGTTTTTAACGCAGCATGACCGAGCGCAGCCACTTTTCGTTCAGCTCCTAACGCTCGACCGCGTCGCACCGGTGAATCGCCCAGGGCCAGGAAAAAACCCCATTGCCCAGTTCAACTGCGCTTGCCGGTTTATCCACCTTTCATTCTCAAACGTAGCCAGGAATCTCTGTCATGAGTGCCAATCCCCGCGTTGCCGAGTACGCCATCCACCCGCAGTTCACCGAGCGCTGGTCGCCGCGCGCCTTCACCGGCGAAGCCATTCCCGAGGAAACCCTGCTGAGCTTCTTCGAAGCCGCGCGCTGGGCGCCGTCGGCCTACAACTCGCAGCCGTGGCGCTTCCTGTATGCGCGCCGCGACACGCCGAACTGGGAACGCTTCCTCGGCCTGCTCAACGAGTTCAACCGTGGCTGGGCGCAGCACGCCTCGGCATTGGTGATCGTGATCTCGAAAACCACCTTCACCGCGCCTGGCGCCAGCGAGGAAACCCCGGCCCTGTGGCACACCTTCGACACCGGCTCGGCCTGGGGCCACCTGGCGCTGCAAGCCAGCATCAGCGGCTGGCACACCCACGGCATGGCCGGGTTCGACCAGGAGCTGACCCGCAAGGAGCTGAAGATTCCAGAAGGTTATGCCCTGCATGCCGCCGTGGCCGTCGGCAAACTGGGCGACAAGGCGAGCCTCGCCGAATACCTGCAGGCCCGCGAAGAGCCAAGCCCGCGTCGCCCGCTGAGCGAAACAGCGGCCGAAGGCGATTTCAGCCTGTAAACCAGCAACCTGTAGCCGCTGCCGCAGGCTGCGATCGGCTCCGAAGGAGACGCACTCCTGAGGGCCTCGGAAGGTCCTGCGGACCTTATCGCAGCCTGCGGCAGCGGCTACAGGGTCTACGCAAAAGGCGGCATCAGCCCCCCTCTGCGCAGCGCCTCAATACCCGCGGGTGAAATCCACTTCGCCACGCAACGCTGTATCGGCCTGATAGGCCCGCAGGTTGTCGATGAACAACTGCGCCATCAGGGTCGGCGAGGTCGGCGCCGAGCTGTGCCCGGTCAGCAGCAGGCCCCAGGCGGTCCAGAACGGATGGCGCTGCGGCAACGGTTCCTGACGGCAGACGTCGATCACCGCCCCCGCCAGATGCCCTTCCTTCAAGGCTTCCACCAGGTCCGCATCGACCACCGCGACCCCGCGACCGACGTTGATGAACAGGCCGGTCGGCTTGAAACGCTTGAACAGCGCCGCGTCGTACAGGTCATGGGTGTGCGGGGTGTTGGGCAGCAGGTTGACCACATAATCCACTTCGCCCACCAGGCGTCCCAGATCCGCCAACGCCGCCACTTCAATAAACGGCGCCTGCTCCCGGGCTTCGCTGGCGATGCCGTACAGCTCGACGCCGAATGGCAGCAGGAACTGCGCCACGCTCTGGCCGATATCGCCCGCGCCGACGATCAGCACCTTACGCCCGGCCAGGCTCTGGCCCGTGCGGTTATCCCACTTGCGCTCGACCTGGCTGACCAGGCGCGCCAAGACTTCGCGCTCGTGGCCGAGCATGTAGGTGAGCACGTATTCGGCCATGACCTGGCCAAAGATCCCCACGGCGCGGGTCAGCCGGTAATGGCGTGGCAGGCCGTCGGCGAGCAGCGGCGTGATGCCGGCCCAAGTCGATTGCAGCCACTGCGGCTGGTGGCCCTGGCGCAACAGGGTGGCCAGCAGGTCCGGCTGGCCGAGCCAGACCGGGCAGTCCGCGGCCAGCTTCGACAGCTCGGCGGAATCGCCGCTGGTGAGCACTTCCAGGTCAGGTGCCAGCTGACGCAACAAACGGGCATAAATAGCGTGATCGTGTTCGGCAATCAGAACGCGCATGGTTCAAACCTTACAAAACGGTGCAGGCAGCCACCGACGGAGTATCGCTCCATCGATCGCGGCAGCCGCCAGATAGAATCAGTTCCATTTTCAACGATGCCCCGGACAGGGCCTCTACAGGTGTCCGTCAGACCGGATCATTACGGCGCAGCAGCTCTTCGGGCAAGTGCTCGATGTACTCGTCCTCGGCCGGTGGCATCTGCAGGTGGTAACCCTGCTTCTCGAGGTTTTCCAGCACCTGGTGGATGTCCTCGCGCGACAGCTTGCGCTCCGGGCTCAGCACCAGGTCGAAGGCGTGCTGCGGCTTGCCGAACGCCGCCAGCAGGTTTTCCGGCACGCGCTCCAGGGCATCGCTCTTGAGCACGTAGAGGTACATCTCGTTCTTGCGCGGGCTTTTGTAGATCGAGCAGATACGTTTCATGGCTGTTCTCCGGCGGTGGCCAGGCTGTCGAGCAGCGCCTGGCCCATCAATTCGCGGCGCCAGCCACGCAGCGAATCGGGCAATTGGTAGGTTCCGTTGGGGAAGCCGCTCTTGAGCAGGCTTTCCAGGGTTTTCTTGCGCAGCATCAGTTCCGGGGCGATGCCCAGGCGCTCGGCTTCGGCCTGGCCCACGGCGCGCAGGCGCTTGAGCAGGGGCGAGGCTTCCATCGGCAACGGCTCGGGGACGGCCGGCGGCCACTGGTCGGGGCCGACGCTGGCGGCACGCTTGATCAGGCCCAGCAGGAACTCGCCGTCCTGACGCACGGTGCGCGGGTGCATGTCTTCGATTTTCGCCAGGGCGCCGAGGTTGTCCGGCTGGCTCTTGGCCAACGGCCACAGCGAGTGCTCGCGCACGATCCGGTTGCGCGGCAGATCCCGTGCCCGTGCCTCACGCTCGCGCCAGGCGCAGAGTTCACGCAGCACCGCCAGTTGCGCGCGGGACAGTTTCCAGGCCAGCTTGGCGTCGCGGTAGACCTCATAGGGATCGATTTCGCGGCGCAGGTTGGCCACCAGCTCGGCGCCGTCTTCCAGCACCCAGTTGTATTTGTCCTCGGACAGTTTCGGCCGCAGCCGGGTGAACACCTCGGCCAGGTGCACGGCGTCTTCGGCGGCGTAGCTGACCTGGGTTTCCGACAGCGGACGCTGCAGCCAGTCGGAGCGGGTCTCGCCCTTGGGCAACTCGATGCCCAGCACTTCCTGGACCAGCCGCGAGTAGCCCATGGAGAAACCCAGGTTCAGGTAGGCGGCCGCCAGTTGCGTGTCGAACAACGGTGCCGGCAAGCTGCCGGTCAGGCGTAGCAGGACTTCGAGGTCCTCGCTGCAGGCGTGCACCACCTTGACCACCGCGCTGTTCTCCAGCAAGGCCGCCAGCGGCTGCCAGTCGTCGATGGTCAAGGGGTCGATGAGGTAAGCGCGCTGGCCATCGCCGACCTGCAACAGGCCGGCGATCGGATAGAAGGTGTCGACCCGCATGAATTCGGTGTCGAGGGCGACGAATGGCAGCTTCTGCCACTCGGTGCAGAATTGACCGAGGCTATCGTTGTCGCGAATCCAGTGAATATCGATGGCCACACGGCTCTCCCTTGAAGAATGGCGCGCAGTATATATCGCCCTTGGCGATTTCTGAGCATTCACTCGACAAGAGCCTGCGCGAAATCGGCGCCCGGCCACAAGAATAGTCCGCACCCCGCCGGCTAACCCTGTTTGCGCAGGACGTAAACCCGCCAGGCAGCACAGCCGGGAATGAAATCCTGGTGGCTGAGCACTTCGAACCCCGCGCCCCTGAACTCGGTCTCGACCCGCGCCCGGCTGACGTCCATGCGTGGAGCACGCTGCAATTGCAGGGTGTCGTTGCCCTCCAGCCGGTCACGCATGACTTTCAAGCGACTGTCGATGCGCACCGCGAGGATCACCGAGTCGCGACTGACCCGATGGAATTCGCCCAGCAACGCCAGGCGTGCCTCGCTGCTGGCGACATGGGGGAACAGTTGCAGGCAGACGATGCAGTCCACCGCGTTGGCCGACAGGCCGATGCTGAACGACGAACTCTGGAAAGTCCTGACCCGCCTGAGCAGACTTGCCGGATGGTGGGTCTGGGCATGGTTGAGCATGTCCTGGGACGGGTCCGCCGCCAGGATCACCCGATTACTGTGCTCGCCCAGCACTGGCCAGAAGCGCCCCGCGCCGCACGCAAGATCGAGAATCAGCCCCGGCTCGCCCGCCACCTTCAACGCGCGGCGAACCAACCACTCGTCGCGCCACAACGACAGGCGCCGCCCCAGCCCGAGTGGGCGCTCGTCGCCACAGATGCGCGCATGCGCCTGGTCATAACGCCTGGCGAACTCGAGCTCGAGGGGGGATGGAGGGTGCGCGGACATGGATCTGCTGGCTCTTGTAAGTCTTGGATGAAAAACAGGTTACCGCCCCGATCGTGAAAAAAAGGTCGAACGCCGATCAAGGCTTCATTGCCGCGCCAGCACGCCGTCGACCACACTGCCCCGGCAACCGGCGAACAGGTCCAGCTCAGGCTGGTAGACCCGGCTGTCGACCTCCAGCAGACCGAGCATCGAGTGGAACAGGTTGTCCTGGCTCAGCGGTTTTTCCCGGCTCTGTTGCAGGCAATGGGTGTCCACCGAGAACGCCTTCTGATAGCTGTCCGAGAACCAGGCCAGCATCGCCACATGTTTCTGCTGCGACGGCGCGAGCATGTAGGGCGTGCCATGCAGGAACAGGTTGTATTCGCCCAGGGATTCGCCGTGGTCCGACAGGTAGAGCATGGCGGTATCGACCTTGTCCTGGTTGCTGCGCAGCAGGTCGATCAGGGTCGCCAGCACGTGGTCGGTGTACAGCAGCGTATTGTCGTAGCCGTTGACGATGCTCTCGCGGCTGCAATTGTTCAGGGCGTTGCTCTGGCACACCGGGGTGAAGCGCTCGTATTGCTTGGGGTAACGCTTGAAGTATTCCGGTCCGTGGCTGCCCATCTGGTGCAGGACCAGCACGGTGTCCTTGTCCAGGGTATCGATGAAATGCTGCAGGCCCTGGAGCAGGATCTCGTCGCGGCATTCGCTGTTGGCGCAGAGCGCCGGGTCCTTGAGGTTGCTGACATCGTCGAGGGTCACCCGGTCGCAGGTGCCCTTGCAACCGGACTGGTTGTCCCGCCAGATCACCTCGAGCCCGGCGCGCTTGAGCACGTCCAGCAGCCCTTCCTCGTTCTTCGCCTTGCTGGCGTCGTAGTTCTTGCGCCCCATGTTGGAGAACATGCAGGGCACCGAGACCGCGGTCTCGGTGCCGCAGGACGACACATCGGTAAAGGCGATCAGGCCGTTTTCCTGGCTGAGTTTCGGCGTGGTGTCGCGCTCGTAGCCCAGCACGCCGAAGTTCTCGGCCCGGGCACTTTCGCCGACCACCAGCACCGTCAGCGACTTGCGCGCATGGTTTTGCCAGGTCGGATTGCGCTGGGCATCTTCCCCGATCTTGACGAAGGGCTGGCGCGCCGAAACCACTTGCTCGCGCAGGTAACCGATGGAAGCGCCCACGTAGTTGCTCGGCACTATCATCAGGCGTAGTTCATGGTGATTGCGAAACAGCGAGGCCAGCCCCTGATAGTTGGCCAGGGCTACCCCGCCAATGGCCGCCGCGCACATAACGGAAACCAGCAACTTGCTCAATAACTCGCGGTGCCAGCGACGATAATTGATCGGGGCTTTCCACAATAACCAGGAAGGCAATAGACCCAGGAACAGAATATAAACAAGCAACTTCAGGGAAAGTAAGTCACGCACTTCCGTTGCATTGGTTTCGGCGAAGTTGCGAAACATTCCGGCATCTATCAGCACTCCGTACTGGCTCATGAAATAAGCCACGCCGGCACTGACCATAAACAATACAACCAGCACCGGCTTAAGTACCCGGCGAAACGCCAGCCAGGTCAGGATAAGGTTGAAGGCACAGAAGATCATCACCCCGAAAGCCACGCGCATGGCAATGCCGCGGGTGTCCGAGGCAGTAATGCTAAACAGGTGCTGCCAGAGCACAAAGTTGCAGCCAAGCAATAAAAAGGCGCTGGCAATCAACGTCACCCATTCGGGACGCAGGGGCTTGATGTTCAGCATGATGATCGGCGTGTTCCTTGAAAGAAGTGCGTCGTCAGGCCTGTTATTCAATGACTGCCCACGACAGCACGAACTTTAGGTAGCCGACCATCAACGTTTCGTGAAAAAGAAGCCAACAAATAGTTGGCATGGCCCTTTGCCAAAACTTTTTCGGCGAAAACGACCCGCGCGCACTGGCGAGCGATGCGCCTTGCCCCGTTCGAGCCCGGCGCAAATAATGAGCCGCCCTCGGCCACTCCCTCGTCATCAAGGATCGACCGCATGAAAGCACGCCTTCTGCTCTGCTCGCTGCTGACCCTCAGCGCCCCGGCCTTTGCCGCGCCAAGCACCTCGCACCTGGACCAGGTCATCGAACGCGGCCACCTGAACGTCTGCACCACCGGCGACTACAAGCCCTACACCTACCTGCGCGCAGACGGTGCCTACGAAGGCATCGACATTTCGATGGCGCAGTCCCTGGCGCAAAGCCTGGGGGTCGAGGTGAAGTGGGTGAAGACCACCTGGAAAACCCTGATGCCGGACTTCCTGGCAAACCAGTGCGACATCGCCGTGGGTGGTATTTCCGTGTCCCTGGAGCGGCAGAAGAAAGCCTTCTTCAGCGACACCCTGGGTGTCGACGGAAAAATCCCCCTGGTGCGTTGCGCCGACAAGCAGCGCTACCAGACCGTCGAGCAGATCAACCAGCCTTCGGTGCGCCTGATCGAACCGCCGGGAGGCACCAACGAAGTCTTCGCCCGGGCTCACCTGCCCAAGGCCAGCCTGACCCTGTTCGCCGACAACGTGACCATCTTCGAGCAACTGCTGGAGAACAAGGCCGACGTGATGATCACCGACGCTTCCGAAGCGCGCTTCCAGCAGAAACTCAAGCCGGGGCTGTGCGCGGTGAACCCCGAGCAGTACCTGCAATACAGTGAAAAAGCATTCCTGTTGCCACGGGACGACGTCGCCTGGAAAAGCTACGTCGACCAGTGGCTGCACCTGAGCAAGGCCACCGGTTTCTACAGCGGCGTGGTCAATCAGTGGCTGGCGGCGCCCACGCCCTGAGCCGTCAGCCGTTCGCGACAAGCAGCCGTCAGCAGCTCGCGAAAAGCCTGGCACGCGGCGCTGCGATAGGCGCCCTTGCGTCCCAGCAGCGCCACGCTGCGGGGCGCCAGGGGTGGTTGCAGGATCACCGGCCTCAAGCCTGGCTGCTCCTGGGTAATGGCCAGCGGCAGGATGGTCGCCAGCTGCCCACGGCGAACGATTTCGACAATCGCGCCGATGGAGTTGGCTTCGATGGCGATGCGCGGCGTCATGCCCTGCTCGCGACAATAACGGTCGATATGCTGGCGGGTGGCGAAATCGCCGCTGAGCAGCACCAGCGGCTGTCGCTCCAGCTCGGCCGCCGTCAGTTCCCGCGGTAGCTCGGGCTGCTGCTCGCGGCTGACCATCAGGCTCAGGCTCTCCTCGAACAACAGCTGGCTGTCGATGTCCGGCAGGTGCTGCCCGGCAAAGGCAATGCCCAGGTCCAGGCGGTCTTCGGCCAGGGCCGCTTCAAGTCGGTCCTGGGTCATCTCTTCGAGGCTCAGGGCGATCCCCGGATACCGCTGGTTGAAACGGGTCAGCAGCGGCCCCGCCAGGTACGTGATGAAGGTCGGGGTCATGCCCAGGCGCAACGAGCCGCGCCGCAGATCCTGCACGTCATGCATGGCGCGCCTGGCCGCCTCCAGGTCCTGCAGGGCCAGCCGCGCATAACGCACATAGGCCTCGCCGGCGTCGGTCAGGCGCACGGTGCGCCCCGAGCGGTCGAACAGCGGCGCGCCAAGGCTGTCTTCCAGTTGCCTGATCTGTTGCGACAGCGTCGGCTGGGACACGTGCAAGGCTTCGGCGGCGCGGGTGAAGTTGCCGTGCTCGGCGACGGCCAGCAGGTAACGGATATGACGTAGCAGCATGGTGTCTCCAGGCCAGGACTGCCAACTATAGGCAGTACTTATGGCCAGCATAACAAGCCAGTCTTGGACGCTATAGCTGAAATTTCCCATCCTTGCTCCATCAGCGATGCAAGGAGAACCACCATGCGGCACATCATCGACGGCTTTCTCAAGTTCCAGCGCGAAGCCTTCCCGAAACGCAGCGAGCTGTTCAAGCAACTGGCCACCACCCAGAACCCCAGCACCCTGTTCGTCACCTGCTCCGACAGCCGGGTAGTGCCGGAACTGCTGACCCAGCAGGAGCCAGGCGATCTGTTCGTGATCCGCAACGCCGGCAATATCGTGCCCTCCTACGGGCCGGAACCGGGCGGTGTGTCAGCCACCGTGGAGTACGCGGTGGCCGTGCTCGGGGTCAGCGACATCGTGATCTGCGGGCATTCGGACTGCGGCGCCATGACCGCCATCTCCACCTGCAAATGCCTGGACCATCTGCCGGCCGTGGCCAACTGGCTGCGCCATGCCGAGTCGGCCAAGGTGGTCAATGCCGCCCGCAGCCATGCCTCGGACGCAGCCCGCCTGGATGCCCTGGTGCGGGAAAACGTGATCGCCCAGTTGGCTAACCTGAAGACGCATCCCGCGGTCGCCCTGGCCCTGGAACAGGGCCGGCTGAACCTGCATGGCTGGGTCTATGACATCGCCAGCGGCGCCATTGCCGCGCTGGATGGCCCGAGCCAGGGCTTCGTGTCCCTGGCCGAACACCCCGACGCCTGCGCCTTGGTCGGCAAACCGCGACACGCGGCTTGAACGCTCCCTTTGCAACGACCCTTTTTCAACGACTCGTTCAACAACCGTTTCACCATCCCAACGAGGAACTCGACATGCTGCAATCCCAATTCGCCCAAGCCCCACGCCTGGCCCTGGCCGACACCATCATCGACGCCAAGGCACGCAAGAACCTGTCGTGGCAACAGCTCACCGACGGCACCGGCCTGAGCCTGGCCTTCGTCACCGCCGCCCTGCTCGGCCAGCACGCCATGCCGGCCGCCGCCGCCGACCTGGTCTGCAGCAAGCTCGACCTGGACCAGGACGCCAGCCGCCTGCTGCAAAGCATCCCGTCGCGCGGCAGCATCCCCGGCGGCATCCCCACCGACCCGACCGTGTACCGCTTCTATGAAATGCTCCAGGTCTACGGTTCGACCCTCAAGGCGCTGGTCCACGAGCAGTTCGGCGACGGCATCATCAGCGCCATCAACTTCAAGCTCGACATCAAGAAAGTCGAAGACCCGGAGGGCGGCTCCCGCGCGGTGATCACCCTGGATGGCAAGTACCTGCCGACCAAGCCGTTCTGATCGCCCGAGGCCCGCGCACCGTCGCGAGCCCCTGTAGCCGCTGCCGCAGGCTGCGATCCAGGCCGCAGGACTGGCCCGGGCAACGTGGTGCTTCCGGCAGACCGCGGGCGCAGGTTTGGGGGCTGCTTCGCAGCCCAGCGCAGCCTGCGGCAGCGGCTACAGGTGTTATTTGATTTTTAGATAGTCCTGCACACTTTCTGATTTGCCCCGGCCACGCCCCTCCCCGCCTAATCAGCACCTGAATTGTTCAAGGTCTGGTTATGGAAAACGTTCGCGCGACAACCCGCCCCGTCTTCTGGCTGATGCTCAGCGTGACGCTGGTGGCCTTGAACCTGCGGCCGTCAATGGCCGCCGTCGGCCCCTTGCTGTCCGGGATTCGTGGCGATATCGCCCTGAGTTTCAGCGGCGCCGCGCTGCTGACCATGCTGCCGGTCATGGCCATGGGCCTGGCGATGTTCTTCGGCGTGCGCATCGGCCAGCGCCTGGGCGACCACCGCAGCGTGGTGGTTTCGCTGCTGGTCATTGGCCTGGCCACCCTGTCGCGGTTGTTCCTCGACTCGGCCGCCGAACTGATCCTCAGCGCCGTGCTCGCCGGCCTCGGCATCGCCCTGATCCAGTCGCTGATGCCGGCACTGATCAAGTCGCGCTTTCCCGACAATGTCTCGCTGTTCATGGGCCTGTACGTCACCTCGATCATGGGGGGAGCGGCGGTCGCGGCGTCCTTCGCCCCGCTGGTGATGACCCGCACCGGCAGCTGGCGGCTGGGCCTGGCGATCTGGGCGGCGCTGGCGGGCCTGGCGCTGCTGTTCTGGTACGCGCAACGGGCGGCCATGCCCAAGCTGCCGGATGCCGCGATGCACCACGAATCTTTTGCCGGCAACCGTCGCGCCTGGCTGCTGGCGGTCTTTTTCGGCCTGGGCACGGCGTCCTACACCTGTGTCCTTGCGTGGCTGGCCCCCTATTACGTGGAGCAGGGTTGGAGCGAACAGGACGCCGGCCTGCTGCTGGGGTTTCTCACCGCCATGGAAGTGGTCTCGGGCCTGGTGACGCCGGCCATCGCCAACCGCAGCCAGGACCGCCGCCGGGTGCTGGTGGCCTTGCTGGTACTGATCATCGCCGGCTTCTGCGGGCTGATCCTCAGCCCCCGGCACCTGAGCCTGCTCTGGCCGTGCCTGCTCGGCCTGGGCATCGGCGGGTTGTTTCCCATGAGCCTGATCGTGTCCCTCGACCACCTGGACAATCCGCGGCGCGCCGGTGGCCTGACGGCCTTCGTGCAAGGCATCGGCTATCTGATCGCCGGCCTGTCGCCGCTGCTCGCCGGGATCATCCGCGACCGCCTGGGCAGTTTCGAATGGGCCTGGTGGTCACTGACCGCGGTCATGGCGCTGATGATCCTGATGGTCCTGCGCTTCGATCCGCGGCACTACCACCGCCACTTCCAATGACCCGGGGAACGCGCTCATGAAGCCCGCCAGCTTGCTCAACGCCCATCTCGGCATGCTGCTGTGGGCGGTGCTGATCGCCGCCTCGTTCTTCGCCGCGGCCCGGGTCAGCCAGGCCGTCGACCCGCTGTTGCTGACGGGCCTGCGCCTGCTGCTGTCGGCCTTGATGTTCGTGCCGGCACTGTGGCTCAACGGCACGTTCCGGATCAACCGCGTCGGGCTGCGGGCGCATGCCATGCTTGGGTTGCTGCTGGCGATCTATTTCGCTTCGCTGTTCGAGGCGCTGCGGCATACCTCGGCGGTCAATACCGGCATCCTGTTCGCCCTGGTACCGCTGCTGACCCTGCTGTTCGAGGGCCTCCTGCTGAGCGACAACCCTGGGAAAAACCGCCTGTTGCCGATGCTGCTGGCGGCCGCCGGGGCCATGCTGCTGACCTTCAGGGGCTCGGGCCCCGAGGGCATGCCGTCGCTCTACGCGGTCGGCGTGTATGGGGTCGGTTGCCTGGCCATGGCCGGTTATTCGCCGCTGAGCCAACGGCTGAAAGCCAACAGCCTGAAAGATCGCAGCCCGGCCGCCATGACCTTCTGGAACATGCTGTTCGGCGCGCTGTTCCTGTTCGCCTTCTGCCTGCCGGGTGGTGGCTGGCGCAGCGCCGTCCTGCTCACTCTCAACGACGGTGTATGGCTGCTGTACCTGGCCTTGTTCGCCACCCTGGCGACTTTTTGGCTGCTACACCGGGCCATCGGGGTGATCGCACCGGCCACGGTCATTTCCTACATCTACCTGAGCACCCTGTTCATCACCCTCTTCCACTGGTTCGGGCTGGGCCGGCATCCCTTGCCGGGCGAGCTGCTCGGCGCGCTGCTGGTGGGCCTGGGCATGCTCGCCCTGATCCTCGGCAGCCGCCGGCCAGTCCCGGTGCCCGATTGAAGACGCAACACCAAGGGACAAGCAGCTACGCGCCGCGCCATACTGCACAGGTCGTGTTCTCGGAATTAATTGTCCCTTCGCTATCCGTGAAACCCCGGGGCAAGGATTCAATTAGGACGATCGTTCCGTTAGCATCAGGCAGGTTTGCGCACGACCGCGCGAGGTGCTCAACGAGACGGAACTGATGCTGAACAGTAACTTGCTTAGAAAGCTCGATATGCAGGACCTGATGGTGTTCGTCGCCGTGTACGAGCAAAGCAGCGTGACCGGGGTCTCGGAAACCCTGTGCGTGAGTCAGTCGACCGTCAGTTACTGCCTGAAAAAACTGCGCACCGGCTTCGAGGACGAGCTGTTCATCAATACCCGCACCGGCATGCGTCCGACCTACAAAGCCACCACCATGTACAGCCACGTGCTGAAGATTCTCGAGAGCATCAACCTGTGCCACTCCGGGGTCCAGGCTTTCGACCCGACCCGCCAGGCCGTCACCTTCAATGTCTGCGCGCCGGAATATTTCGAATTGCTGATCCTGCCCCGCCTGCTCAAGGGCTTCGACTTCGCCGACCTGCCGGTGTCGGTCAATGTGCACAAGCTGGAAACCGATATCCCCGCCGAGGAACTGCGCGACGGCAGCCTGGACCTGGTGATCTGCTTCGGTCCGAACTTTCACCACACCCACCCCGACCTCAAGTCGCAGGTGCTACTCGAGGATGACCTGGTGTGTGTCTTCGACAAGCGTGCGACGCCGCCGCTGGAGCCGCGTTTCAGCCTGCAGTCATTCGTCGAGCGCCGGCACGTCTACCCCACGCCCTGGACCTCGACCACCAACATGGTCGATGGCTGGCTGGCCCGCCAGGCCCACCGGCGGCAGATCGTCGCGCGCTCCAACAGCTACAGCGCGGCGCTGAAGATGATCACCGGCACCGACTTCATCCTGACCCTGCCGCGGCGCATCCAGGCACTGCTGACCAACGACGCGGTGTTCAGCCATTGCGAAGCGCCCAACGGCCTGCCGGGCTTTACCCTGGACATGCAATGGAGCGCCCACACCGACCAGGACAGCGCCAACACCTGGTTCCGCGAGCAAGTGGTCAAGGTCTGCGCGCAGCAGGGCCTATTGTAGGTCCAGGCCCTGCCGCATTCCGGTTCAGTGGCCGATGCTGAGCTTGCCGTAGGAGTCGCGGTCGATATCCAGGATCTCCACCGCCAATTGCAACTCGACGCCAGCCGGCCATTCACAGAGTTCCTGCAGCACCGCCAGCAGGCTTTGCGAAAGCTGCTTCTTGATCTCTGGCGAACGCCCGCTGAGCAACGACAGCTTCACATGCACGAACGCCCGCTCGCCGAGGCCGGTGCCGACGCGAAACGTCTCGACCTTGCGCGCGCGGCTCTTGATGTCGTATTCAGCGAACTGCCCGGACGCCACCAACGCGTTGTTGAACCGCAGCAAGGCCTTGTCGGCATCCAGTTGCGGCAGGTTGGCGGTGTATTCCATATGCAGATGAGGCATGGCGGATCTCCCTGAAAGGTGGGGGGTGAAAAGGCGCTCCATACTACACGCCTCGCGACCGCCTGCCTGAGTCCTCTACCAAGGGATCAGAGATTCAACGCGCCTTGAGCGGCGCCAGGTCGCGGTCGCTCATGAACGCCTCCAGCCGCGAACGCAGCCAGCGTTCGGCCGGGTCGGTGTCGACATGGCTGAGCCAGACCATGGACAGGTCCAAGGTCGGGGTCTTGAACGGAAACGGCTCCTGGAACAACTGCCCCGACGCCACCATGGCCGCCGCCGTGTAGTCCGGCAAGCTGGCGATCATGTCGGTCCCCGCCAGCAACGCCGGCAGCGAACTGTACTGCGGCACCGACAACACCACATGGCGCTGTCGACCGATCTCGGCCAGCCATTCATCGGCAAAGCCGCTGACATTGGCCGTGTGCGACACCAGCACATGCGGACGGGAACAGTATTCGTCGAGGGTCAGTGGCGTGTCGCTGGCATCGGCGCGCAGCACGCTGGGCTGGATATGCCGCAGCAGCTTGCGCTTGGCATTGGCCGGCAGCCCGCGGGTCTGGCTGATGCCCACGGTGATGTCGCCAGCGGCCAGCAGGTCCGGGATCCGCCAGTAGTCCGCGTGCTGCACCACGAACACCACCTTCGGCGCTTCCTGGCGCAAGGTCCGCAGCAGCGGCGGTAACAGCCCGAACTCGACGTCGTCGGACAAGCCGATGCGAAAGGTCATGGTGCTGCTGGCGGGATCGAAATCGTGGGTCAGGCTCAGGGCCGAGGACAAGGCATCCAGCGCCGGCGACAGGTGCTGGATCAGCTCTTCGGCGCGGGCGGTCGGCTCCATCTTGTGGCCCACGCGAATGAACAGCGGATCGTTGAAGATCGCGCGCAAGCGATTGAGCGCCGAACTGATGGTCGGCTGGCCGAGAAACAGCTTCTCCGCCGCCCGGGTCACATTGCGCTCGAGCATCAGGGTTTCGAACACCACCATCAGGTTGATATCCGCCTTGCGCAGTTCGTTGCGATTCATCCGCGTGCTCCATCCCCAGGTCGGAGCCCAGTGTAGAAAGGCCCCGCAACGGCGTCTATCGCCATCGAAGGGGCTTGGTCCAACCCTGAATGACTCAGGGGAAGGTAAAGGTGAACTCCGCCGCGCCATCGGCATCGCCGACCTTGACCTCGGCATCGCTGCCGGTACGGATGTAGCCGGCCCGCAGCGGGATGATCGCGCTGTCGCCCACCCGTTGCATGTCGTAGCGGGTGCCGTCGTACTTGATCCGCTGCTGGTTCAGGTCGTTGATCATGATGATGCCGAAGCCCTTGGCGCTGTTGGGCGAAGCCGTCAGGTTGAGCACCGACGGGTCGGTGTGAGTGGCAACTTTGTCGGTGAAGGTGATCTGCGGCCTGGCATTCAATGCGCACTGGCTCAGCTCGATACGAAACGGTACCGGCGACGAGGTCGAACCCACCTTGGGAAAATTGGCCAGGGAGAAACGTCCGAGCTTCACCGGGATGGTCCTGTACGACTCCACCACACAGGTGTTGGGAACGGTGATCCCACCGCCCCCGCCCATATTGATGATGGCGGGCCCCATCAACGAGTAGGGTTTGCGGCAAATGCCGATGGGCATGTTGTCGCTCGGGATGGTGACCTCCCCTCCCAGGCTGGCCACACCCTTGAGCAGGTCGACCGCATACAGCATCAGCCCCGAGCTGCCGGCGACACGGTCGATCACCAACTCGCCGCTGGGCAACTGGCTGGGGGGCACCGTGAGGATCAGCGATTGCAGATAGTTGGTCACCATCAGCGAACGCTGGTTCTGGCCTGCGCTGGGGTCATAGATAACCTGGTTCTTTTCCAGCGCTACGGGCTTGGACACTTGGGTGATATTCCTGAGGACGCCGTCGGAGGAGTTCACCGCGATCTTGAAACCGATGCCGTCGATGTTGGTCGGGGCGATGGCGTCGGGCAGTGGCGTACCCGCGGTCCAATATCCGGCAGAGACCAGCTCATGGGCCTTGTTACCCGTAGCCCCGCCATATCGGTAGTTGGTGATCAGGGCCACCGGTCGTTGCCACAGGACGGAGCCTACCGGCGTGGTGCTGGTCAACGGCGTCACTTCCACCCAGGGCCGGCCGGCACCGTTACTGAACGAGCAGTCGATCGCCTGGCTTTCCACCAAGGCGGCCTGGGCCGTCGCGCCGATCAAGCCCGGGAGCAGACAAGCCAGTACCTGGGCACTGCGGTAGAACCGACGTAGGTGGCCGGCGGGCCTGAACGCCAATAGGTGGGTCATGGGGCCATTCTCCATGCTCTGCTTGAGCCCGGCCACGTTGGCCGGCCGGATTTCGTTGCTCGTGGAAGCCCCGCATCGCGGGTCATCCTGAAAGAGGTGATGAATCCTGAAAAACCGATACGCCATGCCGCGGCATGACGTATCGGGAACCCGCGATACCTGGGTATCAGCGGGTGGTGCCGAGGGTTACTGGATGATTCCCAGGTTCATGCCGAACAGCGGTACCTGGGCAGCCTCGCCCAGTGCCGAGTTGTATTTCATCTCGCCATAGTTGACGCCGACCAGACCACCGTAAGTCTGGTAGCTCGGGTAATTACCGTTGCCATTGACCTTGCCGCTGGCCACCGATTGACGAATGCTGCCCATGTTCAATCCCACCAGCCCGCCCAGACTCGTGTAGTAACTGCCACTTACCGGGCCCAGGGCCAGGGAGTTGAGGATCTGGCCATGGTTCTGCCCCACCAATCCACCGATGACGCTACGCTGGTCGCCATAGACTGCCCCCTTGGCCGTAGCGGTTTCGATAGTCGAGCCCAGGGTGCGACCGTTGGTGCCCACCAGGCCACCCACGAAGCTGTTGGTACCGGCCCGGACTTCGCCACTGGCCTCGACCGAACTCAGGTCACCGTCGTTGTTGCCGATCAGTCCGCCGACATGGCTGTTGGTGCCTGCCACGACCTTGCCGCGGGACACGGCATGACGGACAGAACCGCCGTAGTTACTACCGATCAGCCCGCCGGCATTGCTGTTGGCGCCTGCGGTGACATTGGCCAGGGCCTCGGCGGTGTCTATTGTTCCGTAGAAGTTCTGGCCGACCAGGCCACCCACATTGGTGCCCGAAGTGTCGTAGACCGTACCGCTGGTCTTGACGTCGTTCAGCGTGCTGTTTTGGTTGTAACCGATCAGCCCGCCTGCCGAGGCACTGCCGTAACCGTTGACCGTACCGCTGAAGCTGGACTCCCTGACCGCGCTGTTGGTGTTGAACCCGATCAGCCCACCAATATTGCTGGCGCTGTTACCCCGCACCGCTGCCGAGGAGTTCGAGCGCTCGACCGTACCGGCCTGGTTGTAACCGATCAGCCCGCCCATATTCGTGCCCACATAACTGCACGAGTTGTTGCCGACTGAACCGCTGCTGGAAGAGTCGGCGATGTAACCGCCCCTGTTGCTCCCGACCAGGCCACCCGCACCGCCTGCAAAGGTACGCGCCAGGTACCCGCCGATGGCGACATTCGCCAGACTGTTGGTAATGCTTGCGGAGCCAGTCACACCCAAAACGTTTTCACCGACCAGGCCACCCACCGACGTGGTATAGCCGTTGCCATTCACGTAGGAGTTGACCGCCACCGATGCGCGATCGATGGCACCGCCCGAATTGAGCCCGACCAGGCCACCCACGACGTTGGTGTTCGAAGCGTTGGCGTTGACCCGCAGACCAGTGGCGCTGACGTTGGTCAGAGTGCCCATGTTCAACCCCACCAGGCCGCCGATATAGCTGAAGCCCGCTCCGGAGGTAGTGCCATTGACGGTCATGTTGGCCAGTTTCAGGTTACTGATACTGCCCGAGTTGCCGGCGAACAGGCCAACCATAGGCCCGGTATTGGTCACCGTGAAACCGCTGACGGTATTGCCCAGGCCATCGAAGACGCCAGAGAAAGCCATATTGCCGCCAATGGACTTGAAGTTGCCGTTACCCTTGATGTCGGTCCCCAGGACATACAGGCCATTGAGGTTGTTATTGACCGCCTGCAGCTGGGCGGTATTTTGAATGACATCGTAAAGCGCACCGTTCGAATCGAACGAGGCCCCGGTGCCGGACAGGGTGACCTTCGCGTCCTGCCCCAGGGCATAGCCGCTGCCATGGTTCATCCCGAGGCTGGCATTGGCACCACTGAGGGTCACGTTGCCGTTGAGCCGGATGGCTTTATCGGCATTCATCTCGACCCGGGCCTTGATGCCGGTGCTGGCCAGTCCGCCATTGACCTCGATATTGCGCTTGGAAGACAGCTTCAACTGATTGCCGCTGTTCCAGGTGACGGGACCACCCACCACCACATCGCCGGCACTGCTGGCCAGTTCGATGTTGGTGGTCGCCAGGTTGTTCGACAAGGTATCGGCGTAGGCCGTGTCGCTGCCCGACGCCGCTGTCGAATTGACCTTGACCTCGCGCGAAGTGATCTTCCAGCTGCCGGTCTGGCCGTTGCTGGCCTGGGTATTGACCCGGGTCGCCAGTTGCACCTCGGTATTCGCGCCTTTGACCTCGATCACACCGCCGTTACCCATGGTGCCGATGGCGCTGGCGGTCATCGCCCCGCCCACCAGTACCTTGCCCATGTCGCCGCCATCGAGGGTGATCTTGCCGGCCGTGCCACGCAGGGCATTGGCCTCGATGGTGCCCTGGTTGTTGACCACGGTCTGCAACATGGTGCCCGCGCTCTTGGCGGTCATCAGCACCTGGCCGCCGTCAGCCTTGAGCAGGCCACCGTTTTTCACCAGGGCATCCACTGCGGCACCGTCGACTTGCAGGTTGAGCAGGTTGTTGCCGTCGAAGTTCACGGTGAACTTATCCCCCGCGCCCAGCGCCACTCGGCCCATTTGCGCCTGGATCACCCCATCGTTGCGAACATTGGTCCCCAGCAGCGCCACGCTGCCGCCCTGGTCGGCAATGATGTCGCCGTTGTTGATGATCTCCGCCGGCGAGTTGCCCGAGAACGTGTAGTTGCCGGCCTCGAAGTCTTTATTGGCAATGTCCCGGGTCGAAGCCACCAGCCCCCCTACGTTGACCTGGGCACCCTGGCCGAACACTACGCCATTAGGGTTGACCAGAAACACCTGGCCGTTGGCATTGATCTGGCCCTGGATATCACTGGCATTGGTTCCGACCACACGGTTCAGTGCAACCGAGCTTTTAGTCGGCTGGTGGAAGGAGACCTTCTCACCCTTTTTGACGCTGAAGTCGTTCCAGTTGGTGATCAGCTTTTCACTTTTCTGGTTGATCGACATTTCCTTGCCATCGTTGAAGGTCAGGATATTGGCGTCCCCGGACACATGGGTATTTCCCGTTGGCAGGGCGAATGCCGAGGACATGGCGCCCACTCCCAGCAGGCTGACAGCCGACACGACCATCCCCTTGCGTGCGCCCGACTTGCGCCGGCGACGCGCGCCCTCATGAGCCACATTCCAGCATGCCAGGGCCTGGTTCCAAACCAGTGCATACATTTTGTTCACGGTAACGCCCTCTTCACTAAAGAACGTTCTGCAAACCATTTGCAGAACGACACCACTCCTGCTACGAGCAGGTACTAGAAATATTGCGTCGCGTTCATCCAGACCTGGGGGCGGCGCTCCGGCTTGTCCCGGGTCTTGCCGTTGTCATGCAGCGGCCAGGCGAGCGTCAGGTTGACTTGCTGCGAAGGCCCCGCCCAGCTGGCACCGATGCCGGTCGACGTGATCCGGCGGGTATTGTTTTCGGAGGTCCAGGGTTGGCGATCGACCTTGACCGTGCCGTTGTCGGCGAAGGCGCTGAGCTGCCAGCGCGGGGCCAGGGCGTAGCGCAGCTCGGCACTGGCCTGCCAGCCCTGGTCGCCGCTGCCGGCGCCCAATGAATAGCCACGCACACCGTAGGGACCGCCAAGGCCGAGCTTTTCCGAGTTGTCCAGGTTGCTGTTGGCCCATTGCGCACTCAGCCGGGTATAGAGCTGGAAACGGTCGCTCAGGCGCTGCAGGCGCGCGGCGTTGAGATTGAGCTTGGCGAACCCGCCCGAGCTGCCCGCGGTACGACCATCGCGAACCTCTTCCTCGGGGTCGCCAAAACGCAACCGGCCGCTGCCGTAGGACAGATCGAAGAAGTTCTGGCCTCCCCGGAAAAAACGGTCCTGGCTGTTGCCGCTGAGGCTCAGCGTCCACAGGCCGATCCGCTTGCGGTTACTGAATTCGAACAGGTCGATATCGTCGCGTAGCCGTTTGTCTTCGTATTGCAGTTGCGCAGTGAGGTCGAAGGTGCGACTGCGCACCAGCGGCTGGGCGACGAAAAAACTGCGGAAGCTGGCGGTACCGTGGTAGTCGAGGACCTCGAAGTCCCTGTACAGGCGGTAGCTCATTTCCGAGTACGCACCGCCGATGCGGGTCGACCAGGGCCCGACCGGTAACTGGTAGGCCGCACGGTAATAGCGCTGCGATTCGTCGCTGCGCATCGCCCGCAGGCTGAGCTGGTCGCCGAGGCGCAAGGGGTTGTTGAGGTTGAGGCTGCCGCCCAGGCGGTATTCACCGGTGTAGTAGCCACCGAAGTTGTCCGCCTCCAGGGTGCCGTTCAGCAACGGCCCGGGCTCGGTATCGATCACCAGGTCGGTGGTCCCGTACTCCTGGCCAGGACGCAAGGTGCCGCGAGCCTGGACCCCGGGCAGGTCGCTCAACAGCAAGAGGCTACGCTCCAGGTCCGCGTCGTATACCGCCTCGCCGCGGTTCAACGACGACAGCGGCGCCCGTACCACCTGATCCAGCGCGCGCGAACGGTTCTGCACTTCGATGCGCCCGTAACGCCCCTCCACCACGGCGATCCGCACCAGGCCATTTTCAATGTCCTGGGGCGGCAGGAAAGCGCGGGCCAGTACATAACCCCGCTTCTGGTAGTAGTCGGTAATACGCTGGGCGGCTGCGCGCAAACCGTTCAGGTTCAGCTCCTGGCCCTGCAGGTCGGCCAGCAGCGGTTGCAGGCGCTCGGTGGCGAAAACCTGATTGCCCTCGATGGCAAACGCCTGGACCTGCACCCGGATCCCGGAGGTGTCCGGGGCTGCGGGCGCGGCGGGTGTCTCGGCCTTGGGCAGATCCAGTTCCAGCTCCGAAGGGACTGGCTGGACCGGCTGGACCGACTCGATGTCACGCATCGCCTGACCGGCGCTAGGCACCTGCAAGGCCAGGGCGATATTGGGCACCGCCAATGGCAGCAGCGCTGCCAGGACGAAACACGACCCACGCCGACCCAGACTCATGCCCACCGGTCGCGCACCCTCGGGCGCTCGACCGCAACCGCATGACGACGCACTCGCCGCGAATCTGTCCATCGCAAAACTACTGTTGTAACCGCGCACTTCCACTCAGCGTCTCCCCGCTGTCTATCGCCACCTGGTAACGAACGACCGTCGCATTGGCGACGGCTGCCTTTTTTGTTGCGGGCAGGGCGATACGTGTCGTGCCGAAAGGCTCGAGCGTGATCCCCTGCCAACTGATCGATTGAGCCCCGCTGCCCAGTTCCAACTGCGGGATGGATACGTAGTAAGGCGCCCGGCTGGTGGCCAGCAACGCCATCTGCCCGTCCGCTCCGGGGGTCTTGTCGAGGCTCCAGACCACTTGCCCGATTGCCTCGTCCGCCTTGCCGGCAAGGCCCGAAGGGCGGTACAGCAGCTTCATGCGCATGCGATAGGCCAGGCGCAGCACATTGCTGTCGGTGGTCGTCACCGGTGGCACTTCGAGGAAGTTGATCCAGAACACCGACTCGCGATCGCCGGGCAAGGGTTCGCCGGTGTAACGCACCACCAGGGCGCTGCGCTGTTGCGGGTCCAGCCGTGAAATAGGCGGCGACAGTACGAACGGCACCGTCAGACGGCTCGGGTCGGTGCGTGTATCTCCCCGGTCCAGCCAGGCTTGCAGGAGGATGGGCGCATCGCCGGTGTTGCCGACCCTGACTGTCAACGCTGGGGTATTGGCCGGGTAAATGAAGCGCGTACCGGTAATGGCCAGCGCCGCCTGTGCGTCGGCGCAAAGCGACATCAGCAGCCAGGCCGCCATCAGGCCCCCACAGATTCGCCGAGCCATGGCCGAGGAGCAGCACAAGCCGCCTGTCTGTCGCATCAGCCGTTCCTCGTCTGAGCCGGAGCCCCGGCAGTGTCGGGAGGTAGCGGGCGGCATGGCAGGTCGAACACCTCATAGCCCTTCGCCTCAACCGCCTTGCCAGACGCTGCATCGCGCTTGGGCAAGCGGTAGTCGATCAGGCATTGCTGCCCAGGCTGGTCACCCCATTCGACGCGGATCGAGCCCTGGTCCTTTTCGCTGCGCAGCACCAGGCGGCTGCCCTGGCCGACCGCGCCCATTTCCATCCCGCTCTCGGCGTCGGTGGCGATCGCGGCAAACGGCAGGAGCGCGCCATTGGGTTGCAGGCTGTTGATCAGGAAAGAGCGCGCCTTGCGGGTCGGGTACGACAGCATCACCACGGCCCCCGCCACCGGTGCGGTGTTGCGCGAACTCACCTGCAGCTCGACGTCGTCGGGCATGCCTTTCGGGTCGATATCCACGGTGTTGAGCTGGAAAGGCGTCAGGCTGGGCACTACCGCGTAACCGCCGCCATTCACCCGCGCACCGCTGTAGCCAACCCCTGCGCCCTTGGCATGAGGCGCGTAGACCAGGCCGCTGGTCTCGCTCAGGGTCTGGGCAAACGTCAGGCCGCCGGGGTGCAGGATCATGCCGCCGGACGCGCCGATGGAGCCCTGGCGGTAATCGCTGCCCTGGGAAAAACTGGAACTTAAGGCCACCTGGGGCAAGGAATAATTGAGACTACCGTTGTGGCTGGTTTCCCGTTGCTTGTCATCACGGGAAACGGACACGGCATAGGATGCTTTGCCCGCCTCGTCCACTGTCCCGGAAACACCGCTGGTCAGATGAGCTCCCGTGCTCTGGTCGTGACTGACGAAGTTATTGAGCACCGTTGCGCCCCGGGTCTCACGGCCCAGCGGGATCGTAAGGGTCAAACTCAAGGTCGTATTGCTACTGACTGCCCGACGCCCTGAATACCGGTTCTGTCCCAGCGTGCGCTGTACGGCGAAGGAATAGCTATTGCCCCGCCACTGATTGCTGTAACCCGTGGAAAAGCTCAGGGCCTTGCCTTGTCTGTTCCAGTAATTGAGCGCCGAACCACTGGCATAGAAATGCCCGCCAGTGGCCCTCAACTGCTGACTGATATTCACATCCAGCCGGTCACGCATTCGGGAGAAGGCTTCCACCCGTTCGCCGCTCTCGACGAAGTCCTGCAACGCGACCGCGTCATGCAGTCCCAAATAACCACGGGTCGAGTAGCGATAAGCCAGTAACGAGAAGTTGGTACCGCTATTGGGCAGGTTCTTGCTATAGGACAGACGCAGGCTCGTCCCCTTCAGACGGCCCCTTCTCGGCACGTTGGTTTTGGCCTGGGTCACATCGAAAGCAAAGCCCCCCACATCGGTATTGAGCGCGCTCCCCATCAGTACCGACATATAACTGCCCGTGACAGCACTGCCGATGTATCCGGTAATGTCGTTATCCAGACCGTGCTGGGCTGTCCCTTGCAGCACATACTGGTTACTGCCACGCAGCCCAGGATCGATGATCTGGCCGGCGGTGAAGCCATATCGGGAGTTTCCAGGGCGCAGTAACTGAACAGTCGTGGCGAAGGGCACGGTGAAGCTGCTGCTCTTCCCGTTAGCCTCGGTCACGGTGACGCTCAGGTCGCCACCGAAGCTGGCGGCCTGCAGATCGCTGATCTCGAACGGTCCAGGCGCCACCGAGGTTTCGGAGATCAGATAACCGCGCTGATAAACCGACACCTTGGCGTTCGAGCTGGCCGTACCGCGCACCACCGGCGCGTAAAAGCGTTCGGTATCGGGCAGCATCCGGTCGTCGCTGGACAGCTGTACCCCGCGGAACGATACCGAGTCGAACAGATCGGCATCGGTGGCGCTCTCCCCCACCAGCAGTTGCGAACGCCAGGCCGGCAGCTCGGTCTGGGCATAAATTTGCCCGCGCTGATAATGGCCGCCCGATTGCGGCGACCAGGTCAGGGTGCCGTTATGCCGTAAGCGCACCGAGCCGGCATTGAGCCCCATGTTCAGCCCGGCATAACCATTGGTCATGGTGCGGCCGCTGTTTTGCACGCTGAACAGGTTAGTGTTGTAGTTGAGTAGCCCCGCGGAAACGCCATGATCCCAGTTGGCCGGGTCGACGTAGGTTTTCGACAGGTTCTTCTGCAGGAAATATTGCGGGACCGAAAGATCGATCGTCAGCTCCTTGAGATCGATCTTCGTGGTGAGACCAGGAATGTAGCGAGTCAGGTCGGCGCAATAGGTGCCCTCCGGCATACGTTCTGCGGAAGGTTGCGCCGAAGCCGCCTTGTCCAGATCAATACCGGCGCGGACCAGCAACGAACGCTCATAACAAGGCTGGCCGCCTTGCGGCCCATGGGTGTCGCGAAACTCGATGTTCTGCGTGGCACGCCACTGACCGTTTACCAACAGGTCGATACGGTAATTGCCCGGAATGAGAAAGCCCTGGCGCTCAAAGCGGCTGGTATCGATGGGGGCACCTTCGGTCTGAAACAACATCTGCGAATCGAATACCATGCCCTGCCCCGCGGGCTCGGCAGTGGACGTTTCAGCCCATGTTTCAGTCGCCATGACAATCGCCGCCGTAGAAACAAGACATAAAAAAAACCGACCTGGACTCAAACCGTACGAAACTAACGCACAAGCTGAAACAACCAGACAACTACGCTGGACGTTCAACATATTCGATACCGGCATGCAGCCAGGTCATAGAGATGACAAAAACTGCAAGATGAGAAAAGTTACAGGGACAACGGTTTTTCAAGCACCCGCCGCCCTCCGAAGTCATTAATGACCTCGTAATGAACAGAGGCTTTTCGATAAGCCTGAGGAGCCTGTTCTGGCAATGGAAAAAAACCACTACTGAAAGGCGCGATCATTTCGTCTTTAACGGCAACCCGTCGACCATCCAGAGCAACTTCTATCTTGCCGAAAGAAACGTAATACGCAGTCGGATTAGTCACCTGAACTCCCAGGCGATTGTCGACTTTACCTTTTCCATCCGAATGACTGGCTTGCTTGAATTGCCAATCGAGTTTGTTTGCCACCAAGTCCACATCCGACTTCAGGCCCTTGGGACGGAAGAACACTTTGATTCGGGTTCTGAAAGTAAACTGCAAGACATTTTCATCGACTTCCTTGCGCGGAGGCGTTTCCAGCACATTGAGCCAGAACAAGGACTCTCGATCTTCTGCAAGTTTTTCACCCGTATAGGAAACACGCAGTGAAGCCGAATTGTCCGGATCCAGGCGAATCACCGCAGGGGACAGCAAAAATGGAACCTTTATTTCCTCGGGACCTTTAGTTGAATCGCCATCATCAATCCAACTTTGGGCCAATGAAGCAGAGGCACCGGTATTACTTATTTTCATTGTAACTTCACGAGCATCCGACGGATAAACCAGCCGAGTACCCTGAATGACTACCGACGCCTGAACGATTCCAGAACATACGCCCAAGAACATGACGCCGAGAACGAAAGAAGAAAAGATACGCGCTTTCGGCGTCATGAATCACTCCTCGGGCGCTAGCCTTTACTTATACGACAGGGTGTATCGAACGAAGGAGTTACCCGAACCCGCGCCAACGCTAGCGGCGGTCGCAACATAGTTCGCCTTGAACTTCAGGGTTGCCGTGTTGCCTGCAACGGTGGCGACCTGTGGCGTGGTTTCCGACTGACCGAGTGGAACTTTCGTACCAGCTGCGACATTGTCGTTGAACACCTGGATCTGCACGCCAGTAGCAGGCGCGGCGCCGATCAACTTGAGGTTCCCGGTCACCACATCGACGTTGTCCACCTGGTCAAAATCAACGACGACCTTGGTTCCATTGGTACATTGCGCGCCGGACAGCACCAACGCGAACTTCTCGAACGGAGAAGCATCACCAATGGCCTTGAAGATCGAAGGAGAGATGCGCCCCAGCTCCACGTTGGTGATGTTGTTTTCACCCGGTGCCTGGCCGTTGATATTGCAAGTCACGTCGGTGATGCTGCCAGAGAAGTTAACCACGCCATCAGTGGCATGAGATAACGAAGGAACAAGCGCGGCAAGCATCAAGCTAGAAGTTGCCAAGGATAGTAAAGATGTTCGTTTCATGTGATTTCCTTGTTCACGTTGATCGGCATAAAGAAGTGCGATCTACTTGATCGTCCTCCCGGCTCAGCTATGACCGAATCATGCCAGCCATGGCAGTCCAAGCCTCTCTCATTCAAAGTCTAAGTCGATTGGTCGACAACAATAGCAAGCTCCTTTGCTGCCCATGAAGGGCGCCCAAAGGAAGCCGTAGCTTACCGATCAACCTTCGAATTTGAATTGAGAGACGGCCGAAGCACCCATCAGAAATATCTTAATAAACCGTCCATTGATTTCGTCTTTACTTATGAGACAAGACTGTGTACTTCTTCACGCGCTACGTTCAGCTGAACTCTGCCAAGTGCTCGCATCACAGTAGCCTGAGTCAGGTTAACTAACTATTCAATAAAAATGAAAGGAGTCTACCCCGCCGGCCTGCGCAGTGAGCGCCGACAAAAGGCCCAACCTCAATGAGAAGAATTGAATATAGAGAGTAAAAATATAAAACCTACACGCACAATCAATATAGAGAGAGCACACTATGGGATCCATAGTAATAGTCGACGACCACCCTCTGGTCAGGGTCGCCTTGAAAGTCATACTTGAACGTAACGGACACCATATCGCCGCCGAGGCAGACAATGGCGTCGATGCCATTCAAGTTGTTCGCACACATAAACCGGACCTTGTGATACTTGACCTCGATCTACCGCAACTGGACGGGTTATCGGTACTCACCCACTTCAAGGCAAATAACTTCCTGGTAAAAACGCTGATATTGACTTCCAGCGACTCAAAAAATTTTGCCGTACGTTGTTTGCATGGGGGCGCAGCAGGCTTCATCTGCAAGGATGAAGCGCTAGATGAGGTGGGAGATGCAGTAAAGGCACTGTTATCAGGGCATACCTATTTTCCTGAAAGTTCTTTGCTCCTGTTGCAGGAAAGCATTCACACCAACCAGATGCAAAGCATTGCCGCCTCTCAGCTGACCAATAGGGAAATCACCACATTAAGATTATTAGCGCAGGGCCTTAACAATAGGGAGATTGCAGCGACTCTGCTTATCAGTCATAAAACGGTCAGCACTTACAAAGTAAGACTCTTGAAGAAATTCAACACCACCAACCTTCTGGCCCTGATTGAAATAGCCAGGCAGAAAGGAATCATGTAGGCCTCTTGCGAAACCCAGCAGCGCATGGACATCTGTCCGTTTCAGAATCGACGTCTTATCGGTTTTGCGACGGGACATCGAGTACTACTCCTTCAGAGCAGCAGAGGAATCAGCGCTCACGAGGCAGTTCTCTCAGATTGATTGGCCCATCATCCTGTATGGCTACAAGACAGATGTCCTTGAGGTTGAGCAACGCCTGCTCGACCAACTGCGCCCTTTCCAACAGCACCGGCCAGGTCCCTGCGACACTGACGTCCCTCAGCTGCTGGCAGCTGGAGATCAGCGGCTGGTACTTCAACACACAAGCTGCACCCGCTATCTTGTGGCACAGCCTGGCAATGGCTTGCCGATCGTTTTGTTCGCAGTACGCCCGCAACAGCTCGAGGTCTTTGATCTGGTAGGTCCTTACGTCGTCGATGAGCCGTCGCGCGACTTGCTCATTGTCGCCAGCAAGGTCCATGAGCCTGCCCAGCACCTCTAGCAACGACACCGCGGAACCGACCCGGATAGCGTGAAACACCTCCTCACCCGCGCTTATGCCTGCGCTGAAGCCTGCTGCCTCCGGCGTTGCACCGGCCTGTACGTCCTGCCTATTCATATCTGCCTCCCTGCCTCACCTGAATATGCCGCGGCCCGTTCATCGAATACGAATCAGGCTAGGCAAAACTCCTGGAAGCGAATATCAGACGTTTCTCAAAGCGCTGAACAGGGCGGTTTTACTCAGGGAGTCCCCCCAGACATTGAAGTCCGGAGAGCATGAAAAAACCCGCCAGAAAAAATGCTCTGGCGTTTTTTAATAGCTGACGCTGCAACTTGTAGACACCCAGCACTGGCATGACCCAGCCAGCCCTTGCCGCATAAGGGTTTCAGCCCATTGAGCCGTATCAGTGCCGGGTACCTGCGAGTATTTCGCCAAAAACAAATCGACATAATATTGACACCAAATCACCCGCCTGTCGGAATATTGGCACTTCGTACTGTTACTTCCGGTTAACACCTTTACAAGGCCTGACCCCACAACTAAACAACTATCCAACTGATATCAGGAAAGGCCGTATCCCTGAGTCAGAACGACCCGGCTTCATCCAGTCATTACTCAGGAGTCCCTTTCATATGGGTGCTCTCAGACTATTGCGCGCCACGCGCAGCGCAGCTTCAGGCTTGGGCTCATGTTCGCCCGACCGCTCCTGCGATTCGCTTCTCAAGTACGGCGAACTTCTTCACCTACGCGCCACCTGCGTCCCTCTTCCGGCAGGCCCAGACGGCCAACGATGTCCGGGATCACCTCGTACCGCTCCTTGACACCCTGAGCGGTACAAGCACGGGACTTCGTCCTGCCAGCAGGACCTGACGATTCTAAAAAAAACATTCTCGGGAGAAAGACATGGCTACCACCACAACGACCAGCGGCGGCACCGCAACTTCGTTTTCCAATACACCGCAGGCGCAGGACGACATTTTCACTACCGGCGTCATTGGCACGAGCAGCGCAGCCATCACTGAAGACCTGTTGGGGATCGTGTATCTGGACGTCATGTCCAATGACCTCGGCGGCAATGCAAAGACACTCTGGTCACTCGATAACGCGACCAGCCTTTCTACTGCCACCAAGGTTTATGCTCCGGCCGATCTCCTGGTCCAGGACACGGGCAGAGTCGAGGCGACGAGTTCCGACACCAGCTTCAATGGCGCAAAAATCTGGATTACGCCGGATGGAAAAGTCGGCTACGACGCCGCGACCTTATCGACTGCTTTCAAGGCGCAACTTCAGGCGCTTGCTGCCGGAGCGTCCCTGACAGACAGCTTTACGTATGCGATTCGTCTCGGCAATGGCACGCTCAGCTGGGCCACTGCGCAGGTGCAATTTGCAGGTGCGAATGACAGCGTGACGATGAGCCTTGGCGCCCAGGCCGGTACCGTAACCGAAGATGCGGCCACGACACCTAGCCCGACCGACTCGCACAGCGCGACGGGCACGATTGCGTTTAACGATGTCGATCTGAGCGACACGCATACCGCCTCTTTCGTGGCGGCGCCAGGCAATGCCACAGCGCTGGGCAACTTCGTCCTCGCTTCGGTGACTGAAGCCGCCAATGCGGCCAACGGCACCGTCAACTGGACTTATACCTTGAATAACGCGGCAGCCCAGTCCCTGGCCCAGGGGCAGACGGCCAGCGAAACTTATGTGGTCACCATCAGTGACGGGCATGGCTCGTCGACAACGCAGAATGTGATCATCACCATCACCGGCACCAACGATCAGGTGCAGATCACCAGCGGCGTGCAGACCGGAGATGCCAAGGAAGACAGCGGCGACTACGCTGCCAGCGGCAACATCACCTTTACCGACGCCGACCTGATCGACACCCACAGCGTTACCGTCACGCCGGGCGCTTCCGGCTACCTGGGCAGCTTCACTACAGACCCGCTGAACGACAGCACCGGCACGGGCAGCGGCTCGCTGGGCTGGCACTTCGCGGTAGACAATGCCGCCCTGCAATTCCTGGGCGAAGGCCAGACCATCACCCAGACCTATGACGTGGCGATTGGCGACGGCGCGGTGCAGACCGTGACCATTACTATCACCGGCACCAACGACCGGCCGACGCTGACGATTGCCGACACTACCGGCGCCATGAGCGAAGGCAACGCTGCGGCCACACTGAGCGACAGCGGCGCCTTGAGCTTTGCCGACCTGGACAACATCGACGCGGTGACCGTGTCGCACACCGCCAACGGCAACATCGCCTGGAGCGGCGGCACGCTCAATGCGGGCGTGGCTTCGGCACTGATCGCCGGCTTCTCGGTCGATCAGAACAGCTGGGACTACAGCAGCAGCCAGAACCTCGATTTCCTCGGCGCCGGTGAAACCATCACCTTCTCGTACACGGTGGTCGCCACCGACAACAGCGGCGCGGCTAACGCGGCTTCGGCGACGCAGACGGTCAGCATCACCATTACCGGCAGCAATGACGCGCCGGTACTCAGCTTCGCCAGCGGCAATGATGTCGGCGTCGTGCAGGAAGACACCACCCTCAGCGTCAGCGGTCAATTCAGCTCGACCGATATCGATCACGCTGCCACGGCCACCTGGAGCATTGTCGGGGCAAATACCGGCGCCTTCGGCTCGATCGCCGTCGATAGCACCGGCCAGTGGACCTACACCCTGGCCAACGGCACCGATGGAGTCGCCAGTGCCGTGCAGTCTCTGAAGACGGGCGAAAGTCATGATGAGGTGTTCAGCGTGCAGGTCAGCGATGGCCTGGGCGGCGTCGACACCCAACTGGTAACCATTACTGTCACCGGGAGCAACGACGCGCCGGTACTCAGCTTCGCCACCGGCAACGATGTCGGCGCCGTGCAGGAAGACACCACCCTCAGTGTCAGCGGCCAGTTCAGCTCGGCCGATATCGATCACGCTGCCACCGCGACCTGGAGCATCGTTGGGGCAAACACCGGAGCCTACGGCTCGATCGCCGTGGATGGCAGCGGCCAGTGGACCTACACCCTGGCCAACGGTAGTGATGGCATTGCCAGTGCCGTGCAGTCTCTGAAGGCCGGAGAAAGTCACAACGAGGTGTTCAGCGTGCAGGTCAGCGATGGCTTGGGCGGCGTGGATACCCAGCTGGTGACCATTACCGTCACCGGCAGCAACGACGCGCCCGTGCTCAGCTTCGCAACGGGCAACGATGCCGGCGCCGTGCAGGAAGACACCACCCTCAGCGTCAGCGGTCAATTCAGCTCGACCGATATCGATCACGCTGCCACGGCCACCTGGAGCATCAATGGCTCGCCAACTGGCAGCTACGGTTCGATTGCCGTCGACAGTACCGGCCAATGGACCTACACCCTGGCCAACGGCACCGATGGCGTTGCCAGTGCAGTGCAGTCGCTGAAGGCCGGAGAAAGTCATGACGAAGTGTTCAGCGTGCAGGTCAGCGATGGCCTCGGCGGCGTGGATACCCAGTTGGTGACCGTTACTGTCACCGGCACCAACGACCAGCCAACCCTGACCATTGCCGACACCGCCAGCACGATGAACGAAGATGATGGCACTGCCACACTGAGCGACAGCGGCGCCCTGAGCTTTGCTGATGTGGACAATACCGACACGGTGACCGTGTCGCACACTGCCAACGGCGACATCGCCTGGAGTGGCGGCACGCTCAATGCGGGCGTGGCTTCGGCACTGATCGCTGGCTTCTCGGTCGATCAGAACAGCTGGGACTACAGCAGCAACCAGAGCCTCGACTTCCTCGGCGCCGGTGAAACCATAACCTTCTCGTACACGGTGGTTGCCACCGATGACAGCGGCGCGACTAACGCTGCCTCGGCGACACAGACCGTGACCATCACCCTCACCGGCACCAACGACCAACCAACCCTGACGGTTGCCGACACCACCGGAGCGATGAACGAAGGCAACGGCACTGCCACATTGAGCGACAGCGGTGCCCTGAGCTTTGCCGACCTGGACAGCACCGACGTGGTGACGGTATCGCACACCGCCAACGGTGACATCGCCTGGAGCGGTGGCACACTCAATGCGGGCGTGGCTTCGGCACTGGTCGCCGGTTTTTCGGTCGATCAGAACAGCTGGAACTACAGCAGTAGCCAGAACCTCGACTTCCTCGGCGCCGGTGAAACCATCACCTTCTCGTACACGGTGGTCGTCACCGATGACAGCGGCGCGACTAATGCTGCCTCGGCGACGCAGACGGTCAGCATCACCATTACCGGCAGCAATGACGCGCCGGTACTCAGCTTCGCAACGGGCAATGATCTCGGCGCCGTACAAGAAGACACCACCCTCAGCGTCAGCGGTCAATTCAGCTCGGCCGATATCGATCACGCTGCCACGGCCACCTGGAGCATCAATGGCTCGCCAACTGGCAGCTACGGTTCGATCGTCGTAGGCAGCACCGGCCAATGGACCTACACCCTGGCCAACGGCACCGATGGCGTTGCCAGTGCGGTGCAGTCGCTCAAAGCGGGTGAAAGTCACGATGAGGTGTTCAGCGTGCAGGTCAGTGATGGCCTAGGTGGCGTCGACACCCAACTGGTAACCATTACTGTCACCGGCAGCAACGACGCGCCGGTACTCAATTTCGCCACCGGCAACGATGCCGGCGCCGTGCA
>NZ_OBDX01000002.1:484174-485478 GCF_900215185.1 Pseudomonas sp. LAMO17WK12:I10
GTAACCATTACTGTCACCGGCAGCAACGACGCGCCGGTACTCAATTTCGCCACCGGCAACGATGCCGGCGCCGTGCAGGAAGACACCACCCTCAGCGTCAGTGGTCAGTTCAGCTCGGCTGACATCGACCACGATGCCACCGCCACCTGGACCATCAATGGCTCGCCAACTGGCAGCTACGGTTCGATTGCCGTCGACAGTACCGGCCAATGGACCTACACCTTGGCCAACGGCACCGATGGAGTCGCCAGTGCGGTGCAGTCGCTGAAGGTGGGCGAGAGTCATGACGAAGTGTTCAGTGTGCAAGTCAGCGATGGCCTCGGCGGCGTGGATACTCAGTTGGTAACTGTCACCGTCACCGGCAGCAACGACGCGCCCGTGCTCAGCTTCGCAACGGGCAATGATGTCGGCGCCGTGCAGGAAGACACCACCCTCAGCGTCAGCGGTCAGTTCAGCTCGACCGACATCGACCACACTGCCACGGCCACCTGGAGCATCACAGGGTCAAACACCGGAGCCTACGGCTCAATCGCCGTGGATGGCACCGGCCAGTGGACCTACACCCTGGCCAACGGCACCGATGGAGTCGTCAGTGCGGTGCAGTCGCTCAAAGCGGGTGAAAGTCACGATGAGGTATTCAGCGTGCAGGTCAGCGATGGCCTCGGCGGCGTCGACACTCAGTTGGTAACCATTACTGTCACCGGCAGCAACGACGCGCCGGTACTCAATTTCGCCAGCGGCAATGATGCCGGAGCCGTGAAGGAAGACACCACCCTTAGCGTCAGCGGCCAGTTCAGCTCGACCGATATCGATCACGCTGCCACGGCCACCTGGAGCATTGCCGGCTCAAACACCGGCACCTACGGTTCAATCGCCGTCGACAGTACCGGCCAGTGGACCTACACCCTGGCCAACGGCACCGATGGCGTTGCTAGTGCGGTGCAGTCTCTGAAGACGGGCGAAAGTCACGATGAGGTGTTCAGCGTGCAGGTCAGCGATGGCTTGGGTGGCGTGGATACCCAGCTGGTGACCGTTACCATCACTGGTACCAACGACGCCGCCGTGCTTTCCTCGGCCAGCGTCACGCTGAGCGAAACCAATGCTCCGCTGACCACCACCGGCACCCTGACCATCAGCGACGTCGACAGCGCCGCGACCTTCGTCGCGCAGACCAACACCGCCGGCAACTACGGCAAGTTTTCCATCGGCACCAACGGTGCCTGGACCTACGTCGCCGACTCCGCCCACAACGAGTTCGCCGCCGGCACCACCTACACCGACACCTTCGCGGTAAGCAGTGCCGA
>NZ_OBDX01000075.1:0-2771 GCF_900215185.1 Pseudomonas sp. LAMO17WK12:I10
CATGCCTGGAATGAGAGGGCTCGACGACTAATTATGCATCACGACCGGTTGTTCGCTGTGAGTGAGGCGTGGGTGTGGCTGGCCGAGGCACGCATCCTCGCGCGCCGACTCACTACATAATTTTGTCTACACCCTCTAACCAGCTACCCTTTGAACTAGGCAAGGAGAGGCTGGACCGATGCCAAGGCGCGCATTGTCTCGACCAAACCCGCCTCTACAATGGCGCAACCTTTAGAAGCCTGCGACAATCGAAGAAGGGTATCTGTGCTCTCAAACCAGCATCGACTGCTGGGCGAAGATTCCCGCCATCGCGCCTTGCCATGATGCCGTGGTGACCGAGGGCATGAGGGGATTGGCGAGGTCGCCCGCGGCGTAAACGCCGGGCATGCTGGTTTCGCGGCGCTCGTCGACTTTGAGGGCGATGCCCAGGGGCGTATCGACCGTGGCGAGACCCAGCGATTCATGCAGGCGTGCAGACGGCTTGTTGCGCGGATGCGCGAACAGGATGTCGACCGCGACAGGGGGGCCGGCGTCGAGCCTGACGGTGGTGTTATGGCTCTCGTCATGGTCGATTTCGGTGATCCGGCCATCGACGACAGGGATGCCGCGGCGCGCCAGATCGGCCCGGATGTCGGGTGGAATGTCGTGACCATTGGCGAAGACCGTCAATGTGTCGGTCCAGTCGTGGTACAGCCTGACGTAGTTGTGCGACGGCGGGCCGGACCAGATGAGGCCCCAATGCCGACCAGCAACCTCAAAGCCGTCGCAATAGGGGCAAGGCACAATGGAGCTGCCCCAGCCTTCGGCAAAGCCGGGAACTTCAGGCATCTAGTCGGCGACGCCATAGCTCAGGATCAGGCGGCGCGCCCTGAGGCTTTCGCCATCGCCAGTGAGGACGGAGAAATCGTCGATGACGCCGGAGATGCTCTCGGCCCGGGCAGTGACCAGCCTGACCGTCGGATAGCGCGCCAGCTGCTGCCGCGCCTCGACCAGGATCTCCAGCGGTGGCTTGTGGTCGTGGCCGAGCAGGCCATGCGAGTGGTCGGCGAAGCGATTGCGCGGCAGGCCGGTGTCGAGAACGGTGACCTTGCGCCGGGCACGGCCGAGCTGCAAGGCGGCGGCAAGACCGGCAAAGCTGCCGCCGATGATGATGACGTCATTCATGGTGATGGGCTCCGCGTTGTGGATGAAGGGAGATTGGCTTGCACATTTAAGATACTCTAAAGCACCCTAATAAAAGAATTAGAGTACTGTAAAGTACTGGAATTTTTTATGAGCGAAAACAACCAGGGCCGGCGCGGCCGGCCCGCCAACGAGGCGCTTGGCCAAACGATAGTCGACGCCGCGGGCAAACTTTTTGTGGAATTGGGTTTTCAAGCGACGACCATGGACAAGGTCGCCCAGCGGGCGAAGATATCCAAACTAAGCATCTATCGGCACTTCGAGAACAAGGAGGCGCTGTTCAGCGCGGCCATCGCGGCCCACTGCCAGCAGTTTGCACCTCAGGCCCTTTTTGAAGGCGTCGACGGTTCGGCCGAAGATCAGCTCATGGCGGTGGGATCAACCCTGCTTCGCACGCTGTTGAGCCCGGACGTGCGCAGTGTCGAAGCCATGATCATGGCCGACAAGACCAATCAAAAGTCGTTAAGCAAGCGCCAATACGAAGCCGGCCCCGCCTATGTCATCGCCCAAATCGAGGCCCTGTTGCGTCAGTTGCACGCGAAGGCGGTTCTGAACGTGCCCGATCCTCTCCAGTCCGCCCGCTTGTTTGCCGCGCTTTTCAAAGGATCCGATCTCCTGATTATCGCGCGCTTCGATGAGGCGAAAGCAGAGGACGACAATGAAGTCGAATCCTATTGCCGGTCGGCCGTCGCCATGTTCATCGCCGCGCACGGTGTTTAGTGGATGACTTGAACGTCTGATGTTGGTCGATAGCTGGCCATTACAAATGGCAATTTTTGGCCGATTGCGGCCTACGGGTTACCCAAATTTGTAAATGCTGCTGTAACACCCATTTGGCTTGTAACACCCAATGCACGCGAAAGATGAACGGGGTGTAACATCGACAAAGCCCAATAAATTCAATTGGTTAACATCGCTCGTAACACCCGTAACACCTGTAACACGTCTTTTCGAGCCCCACACCCCATCAGTTAGAGTGCCGCCAGCGAAAGCAATACTGGCTTGGCATCGACTAATGCAGAATTCGAGCGCTGGGTCGCCGAACGCCAGGATGCTTGTGAGGTGCCGTCTGCCTAGAAATCTGCCGGGGACCCTGAGGTTTATCCGGCGGTACGGGGTCGGAAACCCGCGGGATCCTGTTAGCGGGAGAACTCCCAGCTTAGTGAACAGGTGAACCCGGTGAACTACCTGTTCACCTGTACATTTGCCCTACGAAATGACCGATCAAAGCTCACCGTTACCGTCCCGGTAACGATGCCCCTTTTTCTTCAAGATCCTTTCAATTTCAACGTTTGAATTTCAGTAAGCTGGAACACCTTCCGCTACCAAAGCCCCGCGGGTTTCCGACCCCGTGCTCTAAAGAATCCGCCAGGGTCCCCGGTGATACCACAGGTTGTAGCGCGCAAAAGTACTACTCCGTGCCGAGATCGAACGCCAGCAGTGAGATGATGACTTTCCTTTCGTTATCCTATGGCAATGAAAAAATGTAACGGTCACTAGGTTCTGTACGAAAACCCTTGAAACATCGAAATGGGTAAAATCGCCGCCATCAACGGCAGGAGCCCCTGATGGCCAAGCGATACGAACTC
>NZ_OBDX01000076.1:0-2673 GCF_900215185.1 Pseudomonas sp. LAMO17WK12:I10
GGCATCACCCTGAATAAGTCCTATCCTGAGGACAGTTTTATGCCTGAATACAGTGAGTTGAAGCAACCCAAAACACACTTAAAAGAAACCGAAATAGAAACCGAAATAGATAACGATGCTCCAGTGTTTCAATGGGACAGCCAGGGAGGTGCTGATAGCTCACCATCTGATGAGGGGGAAGGACTATCGGCCGGAAGCGACAATGACCGTTTGTTCTCTTTTCTTCGTGCGCCGCGCCTGCAGGAAGCCCAGGAATTCAGGCGCAAGGGGTATAACAGTCAGGTGCCTGAGGTTGACCCGAGGTTAGTGACGCAGCTGCGTGAAGCAGTGGCCATGGCCAAATCCCGAATATCCCTCCATGCCCCCGTTGGGGGGCCGCTGGGTTCCCTGTGGCTGCTGGGCCAGATAGACAAAATAGAGCGTCTCACGGGCAAGCTTTCAGACGACGTCATAAAGCGCTGGGTTAAGGATGAGCTGCCTGGCAAAAGCAGTGGGGAAGCAGAGGGGGAGGAGGAGGTTGAACTGGGGAGTCGGCGTACGACCCAGTCCCTGGTCAGACGGCTGGAGTCAACCCTGCAGACGCTGATCCGTGTTGTCCATACCCTGCTTGCTATTGATGACCACAGCACGCCGAAAAAACGGGGCGAACTACTCGTCACTGAGCTTGCCAGTGCGTTCTCTTCCATTGATGAAAGTTCGGTGATACAGGCTCTGGAAAGGATGACCTCAGAGGTTTCCGGTGATACCGCCTGGACTTCCCTTATGCAGGCCCGAGCAGCGGCATGGGAGACCGATAAGGCGGCCGCCATCAGTACGATGATCGAGACCACGCGGCACGAAGCGGAAAAAGCCAATAAAAAAGCCCGTGTGCTGCAGGGCGATTCTCAGGCTTTCTTTAGTCGTGTTGCCGGATATCTCCTGTCACTCTCCGGTGAATTGAAAAAAGCGTCGGGTAACGTGAGCCAGAGCACCTCTTTCCCGGTCATGCCGTATGTGAATAATGATAAGGCGGTCGCGCCTTTGTCGCGCTCAGATCCCCTCTCACAGCGATTCATGGCGGGTGTTAGTAAGAAAAAAACACAAGCACAAATTGCGTTAGCGGGAGGGGAAGGGAAACTGCACCAGCTTGTCCGAATCACACGGCATGGTCACCCCACCAAAACGCCATCAAAAAATACCGAACGTGTCGTTGCCGATTCCGCCATCAGAAGCATTTTATGGCAGTGGCAACAGTCGGCAATCAAAATTCAGTACGCCAGCGGTGCGATATTGCCAAAAGTGAAGGAGTTGAAAAAAATTGAAGAGATGTTTTCATCCGATGCCGTGACGTATGACAAAGGGAGTCAACAGGAGGGCCGGGAGACTTCGGTCAGCCATCTGGATGAAGATGACCTGGATGCGCAGGTCAGACAATGGGTGAATGACAGCATTGAACAGGCAAAACCTGAAAACCAGCAGGCAGAAAAGCTGGCGGTACTGAATAAGCTTCTGGACGGTGATATCGACAATGCCCGTGCACTGGTTGGACGTTTAAGTGAAAAAGCGGAGAGTATGCAGGATCTGCTCAAGAAACAGCGTTTTGCTGTCCTGAAGATGATTACTCTGCGCTCTAGGCTGGACCCTTCCCTGCGGGCGGTGGATGAACTGTTGCCGAAGGTGGCCAGGGACCTCACCGCGAGCCTTGCTGCCCTGGAACACGCCTGTCAGGCAGCCGCCATACGCGATTTTGCTGAAGCTGAAAAACAGGCCGACTCTGCGCAATTACGGGCGACAAAGGTTAAGGAAAGCCTGTCTGCAGAGTCAGCACGGCTTACCGCAAGGCCGCTGGATGAACATTCCCGGGGCTCACGCCTTGCCAAACATTGGGCGAATCTTGCGAAAGAACAGAACCAGCGTAATTATCCGCCGCTTGATGCTGAAAAGGTGTTTTCCTCTCTGAAAAAACAGGGGCTGTTAGAAGGGGTTCTTTCAACCGGAGACCCGGAGGGGTATCTCTTCGCCACCCGACTTGCCGGTGAGCTTGAAAATGCCCGTAATGATGAACTGAGATTACCGATGAGCCCGGAGCAATATGCCGCATTAGAAAAGGGGCTTGTTGAGTATATTGTGAAGTGGGGGCAAAAGAGGGTCTCACGAGGGATAGCGCGTATTATTATTGAGCTGTCTTTCGAGCAGGGCCTGGATGCGGTATCGTTCAGCGTGTCAAGTCTCTTCCGGATACCCTTTAAGGTCCTGAAGGCTGTGATAAAAGTACCGTATAATGTCAATAAGGTTAATAGTTATACCATGCCAGGTCACGATAAGCCCTATAAGGCGATTTATGGCTTGCTGGAAAAAAAACTCAAGCAACTTGGCTTTAATCTACTGACGGCGCCTGTGCCTGGCATGATAAAACTTGCGGCCGGTGCCGGAGTAACCGCAGGTGCGGCCTTATATAATTCACATGTCGGGAACAGAGAGAACACATTCAGTGCGGTTTATGAACGTCTGACAGAAGGGAAAAAAAGTGAAAAAATAAAAATGCAATCTGCGGGGGAGATGCTGCTTGATACAGTGATTGATACCACCACTGCGGCAGCTTTTAAAGGGACGCGCACAGCTTGGGGAGCAGGAAGTGAGAACAACGCTATTCCAGATAACGCGTTCGATAACGAACATGTTAGTGCTGTCCTC
>NZ_OBDX01000070.1:0-4473 GCF_900215185.1 Pseudomonas sp. LAMO17WK12:I10
TAACCGGCGTCGCCACACACGTAAGTTTCCTCGCAGTGCAGTAACTGATCGACCTGCGTCACGTCCGCTACATTCGCCGCCGTGCCCACCAGGCTATGCACCAGGCCGGATTCGGCATCGACGCCAATGTGCGATTTCATTCCAAAATAGTATTGGTTTCCTTTCTTGGTTTGATGCATTTCGGGATCACGTTTGCCGTCCTTGTTCTTGGTCGAACTCGGTGCATGAATGATCGTCGCATCGACCACGGTGCCCTGACGTAGCATCAACCCTCGGTCACCAAGATAACCGTTGATGGCCTGCAAAATCCCACCGGGCGGCCAGCGCCTTGGCTACAAGGTTTGGCACATCCTTGAGCTTTTCGTCTGCCTCGATCTCCAACGTTATGTGCACAATCATGATCAGCCTCCCTTTGATCAGACTTTACAGAATAGACGGTAAGAGGCGTGGCAGCAGATAGCCTTCCGGCATAAAGGGATGTCTTTCAGTTAGATATAAACGACGCATCGGGATGTATGGGAAAGGTGGGGCGTGCTGCAGCTGTGTCGGTCATATTGTTTAGGGCAAATTTAGGGCATAACTGGGGCCTAAATAGGCCGCGACAGCCCACAGGTACTGACTTTTGACCAAGCAAATACAGGCCTGTCGCGGCCTACCGAGTCCTTCGGTCGGGTTCGAATCCCTATCCACACCCCAACTCAAGGTCATGTCCAATGAACGCGTTTGATCCTTTAAGGTCTTTTGTGTCATCAGGGATACCAAAACAGGCGATGATCAGGTGTTGTCGTCCTCGAGCGGCTCATCTTCGTCATCGTCGTAAAAGTAGACAGCCGGCGCGCCGATGACTCCCATCATTTCGAGCCGTTGCTTCCTCTCCTCGGGATCCATTTCATCGTAGTGGAACTCCAACTCGTCCATGACAGCAGCTTTCGACGCATCTGACTTGAAGCAGTCGAGGTAGTCACTGACTAAGGCAGGGTCGAAGCCCAGCGGCTCAATCCCTTTGAGAAATTTCAGGTAGCCCGTACTAGGATCCACACTCATAAAAAAGATAAGCAGTTCTTTCCAGAGCATGTCCTCGTCACCTATTTTCACTGCCCGCAAGAACACGCTTTCTGCCTTTGAGCCGTGTCTGAGCTCATAGGTGTACAATCCAAGCGCGCTGGAGCGATCGTCGATAATTTTGTAGATCGTCTGCGAAATCTTCAAAACCGTACGGCTAATGAAAGAGCGGTACCGATCTTCATTGGTTGTGCCGAGTAAGAAGTCCCTTTCGGGAAATTCGACGCGTAGATGCTTGCTCAGTAGTTTACGAACCGCCTCGGCTTCCCTACTTCCTTTGTAAGCCGAGTTGAGTGTAAACCGGTCGTACCGCAGCGTTTTGTAGAACGCACTCAAGAGCTGCAGAAGCTCATTCTGCGGCCTACTGAAGTGGACCGGAACATGCTTGCGCACTCGCACCAACAGGTCTAAGTGATTGTGTGTGATGAGGGATTTCTCTAAAGCATCTTGATCCGTTGTCTCAGTATGCTCATGCAGCACCACTGCGATCTTCAAGAGCCGTTCGATGCCGACCGAAAGGTCGTAAAGGAACTCGAACAGTTCATCGGTGTGTTCAATAAATTGCAGCTCGTGAAATCGACGCAGCCCGTTATAGATGAACGATCCTGCGATGTGGACTTCCTCGCCAAGTCGAAAGTTTTTCCAAATATCAGATGCACTCATGTCTCTCATTTCTTGCAGCTCCGAAATCAGCACTCTCTCACTGAGAGCGGCGATTGCTTTTGAGGTTGTCTTTCACCATATACTCCAGCACAATCGGATGATGTGCATATATCAACTTTTAAAAGGTGTATTACTCGTAGTTCTCAATTGGAAGTTTAATATCCGGTGAAATCTCTGATAAGGCATTTGCAATAACTGATGTTGGTATTCCTGCGTAAAATGGGGCGTCGCTAAAGTCTTTGTAGGAAAGGTCGTGCGTAACTATCCCAACGATATGACCGGAACTGGATATAATTGGCCCTCCACTATTTCCTGGTCTCGCGATTGCCGAATACAAGAAAATCTCGTCGTTATGAATAGTTTTTATATATTCTGACGCTACCTCGCCGCTCTGAATGATAATGGCTGGATCGCGAGATAGTGGAATGCGTGGAAATCCAATTGTATAGACTGATTCCGCCGAGGCCGGGTTTCTAAAGGCAATTGAGAGATCTGGCCAACATTCGCCTTCGGTAAGCTTTATGATTCCGACATCGATACTTTCATGCGTCACCGTCTTTGCAATTGAACGTTCAGCGCCCTGTATTATTTGCTTTTCGTATAGCGTCATGTCGTTGATAACATGCGCACAGGTAAGTATGGTGGTTGCATCAAGAATAAGGCCAGTTCCAGCGTGTTCATCGCCATTGCTGGTGGCGCCTAGAATATGAACCAAGGTTTTTTTGTAATGATGGATCAGGAATTCAGGGCCTAACGCTGGTGCAAGCCATAAAGCCCCTTTTTTTTCCTGCTCAGTGAATTCTTTTAAGAAGTAATAGTAATTCGGTGCCGTGACAAAGTTACTTTGCCCCATTACATTCAGTATTCCTGCATGTTCCAGAGAATCAAGAAGTAATTTGACTCGGTATTGGTATTTAAGCGGGTCATTTAGGTTGGCTTCAGATTCTAAGTGTTTGAGAAAGTCATAGACGGAGAATGGTGTAATCTTGCTGTTAGGCGTTTTTCCAATCGTTTTACACATTGTTTCATATTGTATAGGGGAGAAAAATATACATGCTTGTTTGGCAAGTAATAGCTTTTCTTCAATGTTAAAAGGCGCTAATTTCGAGTATCTAGGCATGAGATATCTGGTCCATCAGTAAGAGATTGGAAAATGTAAAGTTATTGAGAAGGCGTGGCTATAGTAGATCAGCTTCTTTAGGCTTGCCGTCTGTGACTCTGAAACGACATAGAAGTGGTTTAGCCGGCACTCGAACCCTGGAGCTTTGCCCCCCGAGTTCCAGAGCCCTGCTGTTCAGCAGTGTCAACTCCTTCAAGGCGACCTCAAGGGCCAGCTGTTTGGTGTGAATCCTATCCAGCACATCCGACAACCCGGCATGGCGTCGACTTCGTTCATAGTACGGATAGTGCGCCTATTAGGCAGTAATCGCAGCTTGCTTAGAAATTGCTACAAATCTGATAAGGAGAAGCGGTTGAACCACGCTGGCTGGGGCGTAAGGGGAGTGCTACGCCCAATCCATCATCGGCGCAACGCTGAAGCGGTGGGAGGGCTCAGGCCTTGTGGTATATGGCTTTGAGCTTGATTTTGCAGTGTTTTCGTTCAACGTGTTTCGTACCGATTTCTGGGGAGGTTGGGGCATTTTTGCCAAGTGCTTGGTACAATGTACCAATCGACAGCGGACGTGTACCAATTCTTACATGGCAACAATCAGAACACGCAAAAAGGCCGATGGCACCCTGAGCTACCTCGTCCAGATCCGCATCAATCGTGACAAGGTGACAGTCTACCAAGAGAGCCAAACCTTCGCCCGCAAACAGGCTGCTCAGGCCTGGGCGAAGCGACGGGAGACCGAGTTGGCGGAGCCTGGTGCGATCGAGTGGGCCAGCCGCGTAGGTCACACCGTCAAGCAAATGATTGATCGCTACCTTGTCGAGGCAGAGAAAGCCCGGCCGCTGGGAGAGACCAAGCGGCGGACGCTCAATGCCATCAAGAACAGTTACCTTGGTGAAAAGGTCGACTCCGACATCAGCCAGCAGGTGCTGGTGGATTATGCGCTCTGGCGCATGAGTCCCGAGGGCGGTTCGGTCAAGCCTCAGACTGCCGGCAATGACATGGCTCACCTGGGCTCGGTGTTGTCCTTGGCCAGGGCGGCTTGGAGGTATGAGATTGATCCGCAGGCGATGCCTGATGCCCGCCTCGTACTGAAGAAATTCGGTTACAACATGAAGAGTCGCGAGCGGGACTGCCGGGTGAGGCATGGCAGATTGTGCAGAGCATGCCGCGAGAGTGCCCGGAGATCTTTCCATACAACACTGATTCGATCGGCGCCGCTTGGTCTAGGGCATGCAAGATTTCTGGGATTGAGGATCTACACTTCCATGATTTGCGACATGAAGGTGTCAGCCGATTGTTTGAAATGGAGTGGGATATCCCGCGCGTAGCGAGCGTATCTGGGCATCGGGACTGGAACTCCCTTAGAAGGTGTAGACAAAATAAACTAAAGTTACCATTTCTTCTGCCTGGACAGCCTCGAAGTCATGCCTAGAATCGGACGCCCGCCCGCGATTACCGCGGAGCAGTACCCAATGCTAGTCAAGCTTGCACAAGCCCATCCCTTCTCCAGCCAAGCTGAATTAGCGGATGCATTCCACGCTGAAACGGGTATTACCGCTCATCCCGACACCTTTGCCAAAGCCTTGAAGCTGGCGGGGATTACACGCATAAAGCCGCGCACCAAGGGCAGCTTT
>NZ_OBDX01000081.1:0-2176 GCF_900215185.1 Pseudomonas sp. LAMO17WK12:I10
CCGGTTGTTCGCTGTGAGTGAGGCGTGGGTGTGGCTGGCCGAAGCGCGCATACTCGCGCGCCGACTCACTACATAATTTTGTCTACACCCTCTTAAGCGGTTTGGGTGAGTTCTGGTTCGATCTTGCTGTCCTCCCATACTATGCGGTAGGCCCATCTGGCCATCGCGAAAGCGATAGGACTTTGGGGGGGGGCGACGCGACGTGCTTCAGTATGTCGTCAATTGGAGAGGCGTATGTCGTCAACTTTGGGAGTTCGCTTTCAGCGTGGCGCGAACATGTATAAATTTCCCGGTATGCGGTAGATCATTCGCATGTAACATTTGAGCGCGGGGGCATAACATCCATGAGTTTTCTGACACCTTGAGCAATACCGACTTCAAGGTGGCTAAGTGTTCCCGATCATTAAAGGTGGGGCCTTGGTTGAAGGTTTTCCGGCAGATGTCGCCGCAAGTTGGCGATAATTTTCTTTTTGTTGCTTGCAATGTGCTTCGTTGAGTGGGGTGGGCTGGTGTGGGAGGGTGGGCATTTTTTTGAGGCTCGCAGGTCTTTGAATTTGCCGAAAGTTGAAAATTCGCAGCATAAATTATCGCTACATTTTGTCGGTGATTGATGTGGCATTGTTTGTGATTGCTAGGGATATTTGGTCGTAGTTGAAGCTGCGTGCGGCTGCGGGTTTCTTCTCTGGGTCAACCAAAATGCTTTCTGATTCGGGTTTTTTTGGGGGGGCTTGGTGGTTTGGAATTTTTGCTTCTGTGTTGGCCGCCGTGGTGCTTTGGGTTTCTCTCTTTTGATTTGGGTAGTGCAATCTCGCTCGCTACTCACTTATACAGGTCCTACTTACAATGTCCATAAGCGTGCGTTACCTCATTTTGAAGTCGTCGGATCAGCAATTGATGGACTTCCGAACCAGTAAAGCTAAGTACACTTTGGATGGTGTGACGCATTTGTATGGCCTAAATGGCAAGGAGTATTCTGTCACGGGTAGCGCGGTTGGCGATAATATTTGGGTTGCACCGGGGAGCAAAGTAGATGCCTCTGCATTGCTCGGTGGCGCTGACAGTATTTATCTCGGTGGTCGGTGGTCTGATTATACCAAGACCATTGATTCGGCTAACGGAACTCTAACTTTCAGTCGAGAGGTTGGGGGTAAAGTCGAAAGCGTAACCGTGGGTAATGGCTTGGTTAATCTGACTCGAGATAGTCTGGTGTTTGCCGATGGGACCATTGACACTCGAAATGCGCGCCTGGCGCTAATGGCAGATTCCTCGGCTACTCCGGCGTTGGATGCTAGTCGTACGTCCCAGGCGCCCTTTGTGCCGGGGCCGCAGACGGGGGACACCTTTGTGCGTGCGCTGTCCCGCGAATCAGGTGTGAACTTTGTCATGCCTACCGTGGGGCTGAATCATCGGCTGGCCGGTAGCGCTGGTATCGACCAAATATATGTGACTCCGGGGGCGACCGTTGATGCGGTAGCGTTGCTCGGGGGAACCGACCGGGTTTTTCTGACCGGCAAGTGGTCTGATTACACCAAAACCTTGGCGCCCGAGAACGGTGCCATCGTATTTACGCGTGAGATCAATGGTCAGATTGAGAAAGTATCTGTTGCCAATGGCCTGATTGGTCTGAGCAAGGATCTGGTGGTTTTTGCTGATGGTGCTGCACGTACCGACACCATTCGTCTGGCGTTGGCCAGCAAGGGGCCGAACGCTACTGTCGACGATCTATTCGTGGAGGGAGCGAAAACTGCCGATCAGTCCGATGATTGGACCGACAGAACCTTTACCCGCTGGGGCGCGGAGGCTCCGGAAATTACTGCTGTTGCGGGAGATGACCGGGTCGATTACAGGGAAAGGGAGGCCGGCGTCACTGTTAGGGGGAGCGCTGAGCCAGGCAGCTTGGTAAAGCTGGTCTGGGGTGGTGTGGCCAAGGAAGTCATCGCAGATGTAGATGGTAAGTGGTCCGCGACCTTTGCTGGCAATGAGGTACCGGCCAACGGGGCGAGTACTCTTACTGCGACAGCTACCGATACGTTCGGCAATGTTTCTGCGGTCAGCAGTCGCTCGGTCATCGTTAATGTAATCGAAAACCTGACGGCGCCGATCGTCGATGAACAAGTCAGCGGCAGCAAGATCGACGCCGTCGAAGCGGCGGACGGCACTGTGGTCAAGATCCCGG